>NZ_JBNGCO010000005.1:89514-92606 GCF_049974805.1 Baaleninema sp. | reverse complement strand
TGTTGCTCTATCCCGCTTAAGCTCAGGCTTTCAGCTTTTTTGTCCTGTACTTAGCCTGCGTACATTTAATTTACGCCGCCTGCGCCGCCCAATGCGATCGCCCTTGGGAACAGGAATTCGCCATCGACGATCGCCAACTGGCGGAATACCTCGGACTGAACCGACGTAAAGACCTGTCCAAACTCAAAAAACTGGCACTCATTAAATATCTCGGACAACTTCCCTGTCGGCTCAACGTCAGTCTAAGCTGGCCGCAACAGGGAAATGTAGCCGCCTTTACCGTTGCTGACAGCAATATATGGCATTTATTAGGGGTTCAACATCACATTCGGGTAGACGGGCGAGGGCGAAAATCCCTCGTCGGGCTGACGTTTCGCATTCGAGCCGGGAATTGGGCGAAGTATTTCCTCAACCCCGAAGGACGGGAAACCAACGGGGCGTTTTATCAATACGGAAACTTGCCGAAAGTGCTATTACAAGCCGTGATGCGAATTTGGCAGAAGCACGAAGGGGCTGCCCGAATGATGTTGTGGTTGTTGTTTAAAACGAAAGTGGGTCGCTTGCAACCCATCGCCGTCTCGACCTTAATGACAGTCGCCTACGGATCGGCAAAACTCCGGCGTTCGGAAACCGATCGCGCCTATCGCAAAAAACAAATTCGCACCTTCGAGAAAGATTTAGAGGTACTGCACGAGTACCATTTCGATGCAGTGTTCGACCCTAACAGCTACCCGCCAGACATCCAACCGCTTTGGGCGAAATTGCTGGCGGTTCCAGAAGAAAGCGAGGCAGAATTTGAGTTTTGGGTAGACGATGCTGGGAAAGAACGGCGTTTGACCGATCCGAGTCCTCGAGGAAAGTGGTCGCGGTTGATGAAGGCGCGAATTCTACAGTTTCAGCTTCCCTCCGATCTCGATCGCGGCCTGTCGCAATTGCAAAAGCAGCAACAGCGGAAGTCTCGCCGGACTTCGGGAATGCCCGATCCCATACCGTTGAGTCCAGAGCAAATCGCCCAGTTTCGTCGGTTGAAAGGTTGGAGCCAGCGAGAACTGGCTCGACAGATCGGCAAAAGTCAAAGTTGGGTGCGCGATGTAGAAAAGGGACGATTGCGGGTCAAGCCAGAAGACGGACGGCGATTGCAGGAACTCCTTGACAGCGAGGGTTTCGAGGCTTCCCCATAGTGGCGCTGTCGGACGCTGTCTGACAAGCTGTCTTGGCTTAGCAAGAATTTTGAGGTTTGTCAGCGATCGCGATCGCCCCTCAAGTCGATCGCGATCGCCGGACAAACGGGGATCGATCGCTGGAAAACCACCGGAAATTGTGCATAGTGATTCGGTAGCTTTCTACACAGACCCAGAGGATGCCTATGTTTTCATCGACGATCCCCTCGACGATCGCCATTAGTGAAATCGCGGTTAGGGTCTGGCATTCAGGTCGTTTAACCCTCTCCGAACGACAGGCGTTGAAAACTGTTTTGTTAGAACACCAGATATCTGAAGAAGACCGAGCTGCCATCGATCGGCTACTTCATGCAGTACGTCGCGGCTGGATCGAGCTGCTCGACTGAACCGCTCTGTCGATCGAAACCCAACTCCTTCAACTGCGAAATTTCCTCCGATATCTCTGTGGCTTCGGCTCTGCGGTCTTCGATCGCGGAACTTTTTGTGTGCTGGCGCTTCTTAAATATCGAGGTTTCTTGAAAAATTCCCCTCGAAGGCTCGCGTCCGTTTCGCTGACGACTATCTAGAGTAAGCGATCGACCTCTCTCCCGTCTTCCGTAAAACCAAGGATTTCGCCCCTACGGGTTTATACCGAGAAGTCAAAATAATTTTCAAAAAACTTCAGTATTTTTATCTTTATTTATTTGTTTTTTTATAGAAATTGTAATTGTTCAAACAAAAAAATCGCTTTTCAAAATTTTTTCCGGAATCGAGATCGCATCGACCGTAAGGCCAACAAATTGACGGAAAACTGACGCAAAACACATCTATACGAGTATTTACGCAAATTATTTTTGCGTAAAAAATAGCTGTGTTTTCGATCGTGCGACATCCAAATGTCTTCCGACCGTTCGATTCTGCGGTCAAACCACAGCCCAGACCAACGGTCAGAAACAGTCAGAAATTCCTGTCTCAGACATTCTCGCTCAGTGCGATCGCATCGAGCGCGAATCGATTCAGGATAAGCCGATCGATCGCGAACCGCAGAGGTTTCGTCAAAATCAACCCCTCGTTCGTGTCTGCCGTCCGTACCGTCGCATTGTATCGAGACCGATCATATCGAGAGCGATAACATGGCTGCACTTGACTTAACTTCCGTCAGTCCCGTAATCCTCGACGCCGAGGCGAACCTGTTCGTCGCCGACGACGACAACAACCTCATCGTTGCAGGTAGAGGCATCGACACCATCGTTGGCATGGGAGGCGACGACTATCTTTTCGGCAATAGCGACGACGATCGCCTCTACGGAAACGACGGCGACGACGTCATCTATGCCGGACAAGGAAACGACATGGTTCGCGGCGAAGCCGGAAACGACGAAATCGTCGGCGATCGCGACAACGACCTCCTCTTCGGCGGCGAGGGCAACGACAGCGTCAGCGGCGGCAGCGAAAACGACGAAATCTATGGCAACAACGCCGCCGATGTCCTCTACGGCAACCAAGGCACAGACAGCATCTTTGGCGGTGACGGCGACGATACCGCCCTTGCCGGAAAAGACAACGACGCAGTTTTCGGTGATTTCGGCAACGATCTCCTCTACGGCGACCTCGGCGACGATAGCCTTTACGGAGATGTCGGAACCGATACCCTCTACGGCGGCGAAGGCAGCGATCGCTTTTCCCTCAGTCCCACCACCGGGGGATCGGCCATCGAAAACGCGGATATCATCCAAGACTTCAACCCCGACGAAGACGGCTTGTTACTCATGGGAGGCTTGACCCTCGATCGCTTAGAAATTCTCGCCGGGACCGACGACTACGACGGCGATACCATAACGCGCGATCGACAAAGCGGCGAGTACCTCGCAATTCTCAAAAATATCGACAGTCGCACCCTCGAACTCGCCTTGGGCATCGACGCCAGCAGTA
>NZ_JBNGCO010000005.1:33464-89414 GCF_049974805.1 Baaleninema sp. | reverse complement strand
GCGACCCCAGCGACCCCAGCGACCCCAGCGACCCCAGCGACCCCAGCGACCCCAGCGACCCCAGTTCCGGAAGCGGTAACAATTCCCTCTTCGACACCTCCAACCTGCGAGTCGGTTTCATCGGCTCTCAATACATCGTGCGAGAAGACGACGGAACCGTAAGTCTGACCCTCGAACGCTCCGACGCCATCGCCACCACCACCGTAGAGTACAGTACCCGCGACGGATCTGCCCAAGCCGGAAGCGACTACACCAGCACCTCCGGCAGCGTCACCTTTAACCTCGGCGAAGTCCGCAAAACCGTCACGATTCCCCTCACCAACGACAGCGACGACGAAGGAGACGAAACCTTTAAAGTTACCCTAACCAACATCGACGGCGGCATTCTCGACAGTTCCGATGAAGTAACCGTCACCATCGAAGACGACGATAACGTGCCTACACCGTCAACGGGTAGTTTACCCGCCGCGATCGACAGTACCGTTGTGAAGTTTACCCCCAGCGACGACGAAGCCAGCATCGCCGCCACCAGCGCCCAACGTTTGACCGTCGGCACCCAAACCCTTTACATCGGCACGCACCAAGCCAGCAGTAACAATCAAAACCCCATCATCGCCAGTTTCGACAGCAGCAACCCCAGTAACAACTGGATACGCACGGACTACGAAAGCACTGGCGCAGATGGCCGCGGGTACGGCTTGTTCTGGAACGGCAGCAACCTCTACGCCGTCTTCAGTACCGACGGCACTCAAGGTTCTGTTAGCGAAGACTGGCGGCGAGCCAGCGGTGACGCCACTCAAAACTGGTTGAAGAATTACGGGGCTGGTGGCGGCGCCAAGGTTTCCGTTATCGGTCAAATTGACTTAGCCACAGGGGAGTTACAAAGTGCAGCGTACCTTTCGGCGCAGTTGAGCAACGGCAATAGTAACACTCTGACGATTACAGACGTTACGACCAACAGCAGCGGAAACCTCATCGTCAGCGCCCAATCTTTCTTCAGTCCCCGCAATCCGGACGGGACAGCTATGACGCAGGTCGGTTCTGGCGGCTCGCCCTTCGACTACACCTTAGAAATTTCGCCAGATCTTCGTACTGTCGTCGATACTTCTGCCGTGGGTTGGGTTTAACTTCTACGACTGACGTCGAAACCCGGTTTTTTAACGAAATTTCGCGAACGAAGCGCGAATTCAAAACGCCAAACCGGGTTTCTTGACCTGAAACGCCGTTACGGGGGTTCAGGTTGAAATTGAGCTTACGAGACCGAAGCCGCTTGTTCTAAGCTGTCGGAAATAGCTTGACGGTATTCGCTCTTCTGTTTGACGCCTTTGAGTTCGGCCACTTTGTCTTTGTCTTTAAAAATTTGTACCGTCGGCGTTCCGATGACGCCCGCCGCTTGGGCGATTTCCGGGTCGTCTACGATGTCGATTTCCACGAAATGAATGCGATCGACAAACTCGTCAATAACGCGATCGAAAATCGGTTTGAGCATATGGCACGGTCCGCAGGTGGGCGAAACGTACTTGACGATGACGGGGCGATCGCTCTCGTGATACAGCTTACGCAACGCATAACTACCGCGATGCCGCGTTTGACTGGGATCGAAGGTTTCTTCCGAATCCGCCTCGGGTTTGGCTTCCGTATGTTCTGGAGGGGCGCCCTGGCCTTCGTGATGGAACTCCGTCGCCAACCCTTTTTCCGACAACCAACGCTCGGCTAACATCGCCCCCATACATCCGCTTCCGGCGGCGGTAATCGCTTGGCGGAATTCGTGGTCTTGTACGTCTCCCACGGCGTACACCCCTTCAACGCTGGTTTCCACCGAACCGTTGCGGGTGTTAACGTAGCCCACCTCGTCGAGGTCGATTTGACCTTGGAAAATTTGCGTGTTCGGCGTGTGACCGATCGCATAAAACAACCCTTGCACCGGAAGTTTCCCTTCTTCGCCCGTTTGGGTGTTGACGATATTCAACCCCTGGAGTTTGCCGTTTTCGCCGTAAACGTCCGTGGCTTGCGTGTTCCAGTGAACCGTAATTTTCGGATGTTCCAACACCCGATCTTGCAGGGTTTTGCTGGCCCGCATTACGTCGCGGCGAACCAGCATATGGACGTGAGTGCCGTATTTGGTCAAGAAAACGGCTTCTTCTGCGGCCGTGTCGCCTCCGCCGATAACCGCCAGTTCCACATTTCTAAATTGAGGTGCTGCGCCGTCGCAGATAGCACAGGCGGAAATTCCCGTGTTCCAGAAGTCTTTTTCGTGGGGAAGGTCGAGCCGTTTGGCGGTGGCGCCAGTGGCGATGACGATGCTGTGGGTTTTGATTTCCCGTTCGTCGGAACGCACGGTAAAGGGACGCTGGCTGAGATCGACTTCGGTAACGTCCTCGGTGTAGAGTTCGGCCCCCCAGCGCACCGCTTGGGCTTTCATGCGGTCCATCAGTTGGGGGCCGGTGATGCCGTCGGGAAATCCGGGGTAGTTCTCGACTTCGGTGGTGGTCATTAACTGACCGCCGGGAATCCCCCCCATTTGGTAGCCCTCGAAAACCACGGGTTTGAGGTTGGCGCGAGCGGCGTAGATGGCGGCGGTGTATCCGGCCGGCCCCGAACCGATAATGACTAAGTTTTCAACGACGGTGTTACTCATGGCTCGTATATAAAATCATAATGACTATGACTAGATGGATCTAGTATACTCACAATTTTCGCAAAAAAGGAAGCGCAAACGCCAAGGGGAGCAACCGAACGGTTGCTCCCCTTGGCGGACTCGTCTGAAATTCATCTGAAATTCCTCGAGTCGAGTCGCTTCGAGTAACAAGCTCAAGGAGCTTAGCTGAGGGATTCGAGGAAATCCCGCACGCGGTTTCGGCGTTTGGGCTGACGCAGTTTTTGCAGAGCTTTGGCTTCAATTTGACGAACGCGCTCGCGAGAGAGTTCGAGGGCGCGGCCGATTTCAGCGAGGGAGTAGGGGGTTTCGCCGCCCAAACCGAAGCGCAGGCGAATCACGTCCCGTTCGCGGCTGCTGAGATCTGCCAGAAGCTGGTGGAGTTCCCGTTGCAGGGACTCGCGCATGAGTAAATCTTCGGGGGAGGCGTCGTCGGTTTCGAGGAGTTCGCCGAGTTCGGTGTCTTTTTCTTTGCCGACTTTCGCATCGAGGGAGATCGATCGCGGAACGCGCAACATGACTTCGCGAATTTGCTCGGAAGTCATGTCGAGTTCTTTGGTGATGTCGTCGATGGTGGGGGTGCGTCCGTTGTCTTGAGCGAACTGACGCTGTGCTTTTTTAATTTTGTTGAGTTTTTCCGTGATGTGAACCGGAAGGCGAATCGTGCGGCTTTGGGTGGCGATCGCTCGCGTAATCCCTTGACGAATCCACCAATAGGCGTAGGTACTGAAACGATAGCCTCGAGTGGGATCGAATTTTTCCACCGCCCGTTCCAAGCCGATGGTACCTTCTTGAATCAAATCGAGGAGTTCCAAACCCCGTTTTTGATATTTTTTGGCAACGGAGACGACCAAGCGCAAATTGGCTTTAATCATGTGCGCTTTGGCGCGAATCCCTTCAGCTTGAACCTGTTCGAGTTCTTCGAGGGACAGTTCCGCCAGTTTCGCCCAACGGCGTTTTCCGGCTGAGAGGGTGGGTTTGAGTTTCGACACCTCGATCTCCGCCTCTTTAGCCCACCGTTCGAGGGACGGACGATGACCGAGTTGTGAGGTGAGTCGATCGCGGGTGCGAACCAAACGGACGCAGCGTTGCATGAGTTCGTCGCCGCGATCGGCGGCTTGTTGGCGCACCTCCAATAAATTCACGTAGCGTTGAACTTTCTGCGCTTCAGAGACTTCTTCGTCGCGACCGAGAAGATTGACTTTCCCGATTTCTTGCAAGTACAGACGGACTAAATCCGTGGTGGTGCGACTGGTGCGAACGAATTCGTCAGCATCAGCATATTCGACTTCCATGCCCGAGGCGCGATCGAGGTTGTCCTCGTCTGCCTTGGCTTCGGTATCGGCCGCCAGTGCGTCTAATTCGTCCGTTACAAAACGATCGTCGTAATCAGATTGGGTGTAAGAAGTCGTTCCTGGCATAATACTCGTCTCAATCCCTCCAGGTAAACAGGGGTCAGTGGATGTGATTTCCGTTACGTCTGCTGCACCTTTTTCGTACCGAGTCGAAACCTTCGATCGATGCTGGCGCGGTGACGGCCCCCAGTGAACGAACTGACAATTGCCTGTAAAAGCTTTGAGGCAAACAGGTATTCAATTGCCGAAATCCATAGGTTTTTACGGACTAAAATTAGTATAGGGAGTTCCTAAACTTTACAAAGTGATTTGCGTCAAACCACCACGCTAATCTTCATCACTTTTTGCCCAGATTCCCAATCAATCGGCAAAAATTTAAATTTTCTTCACTAAAATTAAAGAATATTAAAGTTTCTGAAAAGTTGTATTCCAGACAACAGACAGTCTCGTGGGGGGGTGAAGCGAAAGGGAGGGATGAGGAGGTGAGATGATGATGAGATGACGAGCTGAAGAGCTGAAGAGCTGAGATGATGGGAGAAACTGTCAACTCTGCCAATTAACTGTCTTGATTGTTTCCCGTTCCCGGTTCCCTACCCAAAAGAAAACCTTTTGGACTATCTGGTTATCTCATTATCTCATCATCCCATTATCTCATCATCTCACGATCCCAGGAAAAGTCTAATCGTCAGGTTCGATCGAGCTGCTCAAACCGTGACGTCGAAGCGTTTCGCAGTAGAACTCAGCATGTTCCTGAGCGCAGGTGATGACGAGCGCCATTCCGTTGGTGTGAGCTTCCATCATGATGCTGACGGCTTGGGGTTGCGTGATGCTCGGAACCGTCTTTATCAGAGTTTGCACGACGTACTCCATCGTGTTGAAATCGTCGTTATGCAGCAAAACCCGATAACGGGGGGCGTGTTTGCGAACGGTCGAACGTTTTTCGATGGTTTCAACAGACACGATTGGATCTCCTGAATAGACGGTTTACAGTTCTTTATTTTAGAATGGGTTTAAAGGCAGAGATATATTAACTTTTTAGATGAAAGCGATCGCGGATACATAACTGCCAAGTTGTGGATGTTAGAATACAACAGAAGAGACGTTTTCATTCGTCTGTGTGTAGGAACGAACCGAGATTTTCTCGGGACAGCGTCAAGTTAACAGCACGCTCGAATTCAGTCAGAGGTAATCGATATGGTACCCGTCTACGTTGTCGCACTCGCGATCGCAGGTAGCTCGATCTGGTGGTTCCGCCAAACCTCTGAGGACATCTACTGTATCCTAGCAGGTGGAACAGCTTTAATCAGTTTAATTTTGGGGTTTGCCGCCGCTCCCTGGCCGGTTCAAGTCGGAATCGTCACCGCTCTGATGTTGTTAGAGCGGTTTTACATCGAACAACAGCGTCGTCGCGACGCGCTATGGCGTTAACCTGGTGATAAACAAGTTTCCTTCAAATTCAACCGAATCTGCGTTTTATCCGGTCTCCGTCGTCGTCCCAATTTATAACGGCGAGGCGGACGTACCGGATTTAATTTCCTGTTTAAAAGGGCAAACTTACCCTCGAGAAAAGGTTGAATATCTGCTGGTGGATAATAACAGCAGCGATCGAACCCTCGATCTCCTCAAAGACGTCGCCCAAGGGGCTGATTTTCCCCTGCATCCGCTCTCTGAAACCGAGATTCAAAGTTCCTACGCCGCCCGCAACACGGGAATTCGCGCCGCCCGTCACGACCTGTTGGCGTTTACCGACGCCGATTGTCGCCCCGAGTCCACTTGGCTGGAAAACCTCGTCAAACCCTTTCAAAATCCCGAGGTGGGATTGGTGGCGGGTGAAATTCAAGCCCTCGCCCCGAAAACTTTTCTCGAACGCTACGCCGAACGATATAAAGTCCTCTCGCAAACCTACACCCTGGAACATCCCTTTTGTCCCTACGGACAAACGGCGAATTTAGCGGTTCGTCGGGAAGCCTTCGTGAAAGTGGGCTTGTTTCGTCCCTATCTGACGACGGGGGGAGATGCGGATATGTGCTGGCGGATTCTGCGTCAAACCGATTGGAAACTGGAATTCGCCGAAACCGCTGTCGTCCGACACCGCCATCGGGCGACTTTAGAAGAACTCTATAAACAATGGCGGCGATACGGACAGTCTAACCGCTACTTACATGAGTTGCACGGCGTCGATTTGCAGCCGGAGAAATCCCTTGAAGAGGCGACTCGTCAAATTCTGCGGTGGATGGTGAAGGAGTTCCCGGTTTCGATGGCGAAGTGGATTTTGGGAAAGGGGACGATGGTGGAGATGTGGGCTTCTCCGATTGGATGGTATACCGGACAGGCGCGATCGCGCGGCCAGCAAGACGCTAAACTTCCTGAAATTGCCAGAAAAATCGAATGGTTGGAGGATTCGCCGCCTCCAGCGGAAACTTGACAGCCTAGAAATTGTCACGAGAGGGATGCGATCGCCCCGTTTTCCAGATCACGATGAAAAAAGACGATCTGGGAAATTGGGAACTCGCGATGCGTGTTGGGTTGTTTTCGATGGTATTGATGTTGTGGGGTGGAACTGTCCTCGTCAGTCCGGCGGTGGCGACTACCACCCTCGAGGAAACTTCAGAAGAACGGGTTCAAAGCTGGCGAGAGTGCGATCGCGAAGTTGCCGCTTTTGAAACCGAAGACGTTTATATTAATATTTGCCAGCGCAACGATGGCGAACTGGTGGGTTTGGCGCGATCGAAAGCAGGGGACGAAGAAATCCGCTTCAGCAACGTTCGCCCCCTCGACGGAAACAGTTATTGTTTAGACGGATCGGAATCGACGACCTATCTCGTCACCCCCTACGAAGTGGAAGTTTGGCAACACAATCGTTTAGTGAGAGTCGATCGGGTTCTCGAACAGTATTAATCCGCTACCCAAGCAGATCCCGCACTCGTTCCGGAGTTAACTCGCGAACCGTCTTGACGACGAGTTTCGCCCCCGCCTCCGTTAACAATTGCGTGTATTCCGCCTGACGTTCTGGGGTGGTTTGTACGTGGGGCGGTAACACGCCGACGCCAATCCAAGAACGAGAGGGATCTGCTTCGGCGGCTTTCGCCACAGCGTACAAGTCGGCGACGGTATCTCCAGCGTAAAGGGCGGGGAGTGGTGTCGAAACTTCCGCCCGTTCCTCTAACTGTTTCACCGTGGCGAAAAGTCCCGTCGGATCGGGTTTTCCGGGGGCGTCTTCCATGGCCACTAACACCGGATCGGCTAAGCCGATGCGTCGTTGTAGGATGTAACTGGCCGAGCCGCGCGTGGCGCCGCTGAAGAAGCCCCAGAGAATTTGAGCCTTTGTGAGGCGGTCGAAATAGGGAACGTCTGCTAAAAGGGGTTCTTGACAAATGTAACCCGTCCAATTGTCCGGATTTTCCGCGTCTTCGCCGCGATAGCGGGATTGGAAAAAGTCCACCAGCGTCTCGAAATCGATCGAAACGCGCGATCGATCCGTTCCTTGGGACTCGAAATAACGCAACACCAACTCCTGGGAGCCTTCCCAGTCGTTGTTCCAAATGCCTTCGGCTTTGAGTCGATCGATATCTTCGGGGGTCGGACGATACGCCCCGTCGGTGAAGCGTTCGACGGTATCGGCTAAAGCGCGACGGTAAGAGCCGCCCACATCGCGAATCACGCCGTCAATGTCGAAGACAGCGATGGCGACGGGGGCGGTGGGTTCGGGACGAATGCGATCGATCACGACAATTCCTCGTTCGGCGTTGGTGCTGGTTCGTAGAACACAGTATAATGATAATTTGCAAAGTTTTGACACCATATTGGGAGGTCTATATTGTCCCGATTCATGCTGAAAGTCCTCTGGTTAGAGGACAACGTTGCCATTGCCGTTGACCAAGTGGTTGGAAAAGGCACCAGCCCCTTGACGACCTATTTCTTCTGGCCGAGAAACGACGCTTGGGAACAGCTCAAAAACGAGATGGAAGCCAAGCACTGGATTTCGGAAGTCGAGCGCGTGGAACTGCTCAACAAAGCCACCGAGGTCATCAACTACTGGCAAGAAGAAGGCAAGAAAAAATCCATGGCCGAGGCGCAAACCAAATTTCCCGAAGTCGGATTTACGGGGAGCAAATAGCCCTCGCGCCAACCGCCATCGCACGATAAGATCGCTACTGCGGCTTTCGTGTCGCGACCCGTTTTCGAGTCGAAAGCGGGTTTTTCAATTGGTCAGAGGGGAAAATCAGAGGGGAAAAGAGGGGGAAACTGTGACGAATTCCGCCGCGACGAATTCAGCAACGTTACAACGGGCGATCGCCAATGCCATCAGTTTTAATATGTCCGCCCGAGGGCGAGTGGCTTTACCGGGAGTGCAGGGGGCTGTGGAACCCTACGCCAAACGGTTAGAACGGCTGTTCGCGGGTTTGGGAAAACCGTTTTCGGCGAAGGAACTGGTGACGCTGTGCGAAAACCTGGCCAAAAGCCTGGAAAGGGCCGCCCAACAGGACTCGCCGACACAACTGCTCGTGAGTTACGAACCGGCATCGTTTCCCCGTCAGGGATTGGTGTACGGCGTGCAGGTGGTGAAAACGGAAGCGCCGATTAACGCCCTGTTGGCGCAGGGACAGTTGATTTTACCTTGCGTTCCGGCGTTGTGCGATGCCTATTTGAAACAGTTAACGAGTTTGTTTGCGGGGTTGACGTATCCGTTGAACGAGGAACAGATCGATCGCCTGCGCCAGATGTTGCAGCGGGAGTTGGACAAAGGTTTCCTGCTTTCCCCTCAATCGCGGATTCGGGTGGTGTACGGAACGGGGACGCCTCCGCAAACTGGGTTGAATTGTAAAGTCTCCGTGGCGACGCGATCGCTCTCGGAACAAGCGCGAGATATCCTCGCCAAAACGCCGGATTATTTGGCAAAACTGCCGTCTCTGACGAAAGTTTCCGATGTCGGCGAATCGATCGATCCCTCAGACAGTACCGCTCTCGTCGCCACCGTCGGCACTGCCCAACACGCCCTTCCCCTGGCGCGTCGCGGCTTTACGGTGGAAGCCTTCGAGTTAGCGACGCCCTTCGCCCAGAAATTGCGAGATATGGCGGAGTCGGACAACCTCGCGATTTCCGTCGCGGCGGAGGATATTCTCGATCCTCTGGTGTCGCTGAAACCGAATTATTACCGTTTGGCGGTGGTGAGCGAAGTGGCTTCTCGCCTGCGCGACAGCGATGCGTTAAAAGCTTTACTCTCCAAACTCGCCAACGCCCTCGTTCCTGGCGGAACCTTGTTGTTGAACCTGTTTTTAGCCGACGAGGGCATGGAATTCGATCGCGGGGTGTTAGAAGCGGCGAGGGCTGCCAATTCTACCATTGTGACTCGATCGCAACTCGAGGAAATCTTAACGGATATCCCCCTAACTCCCACCGACGAAACCCCAGTTCTCGAATACGAACGCCAACACCGTCCCGAAGACGCCCCCAAACTCGATTCCTGGTATCTGCGGTGGGCGGCGGGACAACAGGTATTTGCCATGTCCAACCCGCCGATTTCCCTACATTGGCTGACGTTGGAGCGCGTTGGCGAGGCTGAGGCTGAATCCTCGGAACCGGTTCAGTTGTGATGAAGGAATGAGGGGATTAGGGGATGATGGGATGATGTTGCGATCGGGGTGATGGGGGGTCGGTGCGTGACGATTTCTCGGTCTAACGATTCACACCCGATGTTTCAAGTCACGCACCCTACGATTCTCTACGCTGCCAAACAATGACCTACTTTTTCATCGGAGGTGCAGCCAGAACGGGAACGACGGTGTTAAACGGAATTCTCTGCAACGCGCCAGAAACCAATCCGTTTATCGCTGAAGCGAGCTATTTTGCTTACGTTCTTTCGACGTACTCTCGTGGAAAATACCTGTGGAAGGTTGAAGGAGATACCTATTTCGACGATTTGCAGGATTACGCCGCGTTTTCCCGTCCTTGGGTGACGGCGTTTTTAGAGAAAACTACACGCCGCTATGCTAACGCCAAACATCTGGTTCTCAAATCTCCGGAACTGACGAAATACTTCCCCGATTTGTTCGAGTTGGTGTCCGATGCGAAGTTTCTGATTTTGCTGCGCGATCCTCGCGATGCGATCGCCTCTCTGCTACAAGTGGGAGACAAACTCAAAAATAAAGGAGACAATCCGACTTTAGTGCGAATGCTGGAAACCTCGGATATGACGGGATTAGCGCAGTTTTACAACGCCTATTACCGCCCCTGTCAACGTTGCCGAGATGCGGAGTTTTGGAGTCGGACTCGTTACGTTCGGTACGAGGGATTGGTGCGCCATCCCCAAACGGCGATCGAACAACTCGAAACCTTTACCGGGTTGTCGCTGAAGGATTTCGACCCCCGCCAAACCTGGAAACGCAGCCGTCTCGATTTCGATCGACTCCCCGAACGCTATCGCCCCTGGTGGTCTACGCCACTTTACGGCAAAGGCCTCTCTGCCGACAGCATCGGACGTTACCGCCAGGTGCTTTCGCCGCCGCAAATTCGCGATATCGAACGGGAATGTGCGGAGATTTTCGAGTTAGGAGGATATCGCCGCGACGCATTCTTTTAATGCTTGAACTCTGTCAAAATCCCTGTTCGAGAATCCACGTCAAAATAGGAATAAGATCCATAGGATACGACCATGCCCAAATGGACGTTAACAACAGAATTCACCTTCGATAGCGCCCACTACATCGAAGATTATGACGGACCCTGCGGACGGTTGCACGGCCACACCTATCGTGTGCGCGTCACCGCCAGTTCGACGAAACTTCACCCGTCAGAATACTGCCCCCATCCCGTGATGGTGGCGGATTTCCGCAGTTTGCGTTGGGCGAAACGGGACTCGATGAAAGGTGGTTTAGATCACGGAGTTTTAAACGAGTTGTTACCGAAAGAATACGCGACGACCGCCGAAGAAATCGCTCGCTATATTTACAACGAAACCAAAAACCGCGTTCCTGAAGGGATTGACTTAAAAGTTGCTGTGTCCGAAACGCCGAATTCTTGGGTTGAATACGAGGATTAATGGGGGAATCTCTCGGTTTCCCTCTTAATATCCCTCTGAAGTCTTCAGATCCCCGGCATCTTGGAGATGCCGGGGATCTAGAGCGCCAGAACGGGATTCAGGATTTCTGCCTTTCCCGCATCTCCAAAAACCCGACTTTTTAACGGGTTTTAATTATTGACAAAATATCAAAAATATGATAATAGGGGTCTGTGTCGTCTATTCGCCCCAAACCTATGGCTGTCGTTGTCTTCGGAAGTCTCAATCTCGACTTAGTTACGCAAACGCCCCGACTTCCCGTGGCGGGGGAAACGATTCGAGGGGACAACTTTTTTACCAGTTCTGGGGGAAAAGGGGCGAATCAAGCGGTAGCGGCGGCGCGTCTGGGGGCTTCGACGAAAATGGTGGGGCGCGTGGGGGGCGATCGCTTCGGCGAACAACTCCTCAACGGATTGCGAGACAGCGGCGTGGACGCGGCGGGAGTACGGGTAGACGAGAAGACCTATTCCGGCGTGGCGGTGGTGTCGGTAGACAGAAGCGGAGAAAACGCCATTGTCATCGTTCCCGGCGCGAACGGAGAAGTGGATGAGTCGGACGTACAGCGTTTGAAAGCCCTGTTGACAGACGCCAAGGTGTTGTTGCTGCAATTGGAAATCCCGACTCCGGCGGTGGAGGCGGCGGCGAAAGCGGCGCAAGAGGCGGGGGTAACGGTAATTCTCGATCCCGCTCCGGCGTCGGACTTTTCTGAATCGCTATACGAATACGTGGATATTTTGACGCCTAACGAAATCGAAGCCAGTCAACTGTTGGGGGTGTCGGTCAACGATCCGGAAACGGCGTTACAGGCGGCGTCCGCGTTTCGGCGTCGGGGAGTCAAACGGGCGATCGTGACGTTGGGGGCGCGAGGTGTGGCTTACGCCACGGCGGAGGAAGCGGCGTTCGTTCCCGCGTTTGCGGTGGAGGTGGTAGATACTACGGCGGCGGGAGATGCGTTTAACGGGGCGTTGGCGGCGGCGATCGATCGCAGATTGTCTTGGCTGGATGCTTTGCGCTGGGCGATGACGGCGGGGGCGCTCTCGGCGACGACGGTGGGGGCGCAGCCGTCGATGCCGGATTTGGCGATGGTGGAAGAGGCGCTTCGGGGGGTCGAAGATATAGATTGAAGTTCGAGAATTGAACGATTGAAAAAGCTCGAGACAGTATCGATCGCAATCTTCGCCCTCAGAATTTCTCGAACCACACGATGAGTCCCTGCATAATCATTTCCACCGAAATGGTGCCGATAAACAAAGCGGCAATTCGTCCGACTACTTCGATGGATCTTTCGATGAAGGGTTCTCGATGGGGACGGACGAGATCGTGGGCTAATTTGAGTATGACGACGAGGGCGATCGAAACGAAAACAGCCACGACTACCGCCAAGCAAGCAATGAGAGGATCGTGTCGTTCGCCGATGACGACACTGGCGCTAAGGGTTCCCGGCCCGATAAAGACCGGCATGGCGATCGCCCCAGCCAGGTTTTTTGATTCGCCTCGCAAAATAGAAATGGCCGTCGGACCTTGAAAGACAAATTCCAGACCGATGAGAAGAAAAACAATTCCGCCGAAAATCTGAAACGAGGCGAAATTGGCCTGTAAGACATTGGAAAATATGGCGTCGCCGAGAATGGCAAAACAGCAAAAGACGGCTGTGGCAATTAAACCGGCTTGTATCAAAACCCACGCAAAGGGTTTCAACTTCAGCTTTTGTACGACATCGATGAGATAAATAATAACGAGAAACGGGTTGAGCAAGACGAGGAGCAAAGCCGCAGATCTGAGGAAGTCTGTCATGGGTTCGATCTCGGAATTCTGCATACCGCCTTCGATTTTCGTCGAAGGCGCTTCTCGTCTAATCTAACCATTTTGAGCCTCAACGCCTCACGTCATCTCCGCCTGCTTTGGCCAAAACGGCGACGCCGATAACGGGAATTCTGGCGTTTTTCAGGGCGCGAGTCGCTTCGCGGACGGTGGTTCCAGTGGTGTAAATGTCGTCAAAGAGGAGGACGGGATGTTTGGGTTTGCGGCGGTGAAAGGCTTTTCCGAGAGCGATCGCCTCGTTCAGGGTTTGACGCCGTTGTTCGGGGTTGAGGTCGAACAAGGCTTGGGTATTTTTGACTCGCGTTAATCCGTGAGATTGCAAAGGAAAGCGTGCGATCTCGCAGAAGTGTTTGGCCAGGAGTTCGGCTTGGTTGAATCCCCGTTGGCGTTGTTTGTCCGGGTGCATGGGAACCGGAACGACGGTAAGTCGTCTCTCTCGAACAGGAGGGGTTTTCAGCCACGCTCGTCCGATGTCATGTCCGAGGGGACGAGCCAGTTGGGGATGGTTTTCGTATTTGAGGGCGGCGATCGCCCGTTTGAGGGTTCCGCTATAATTGCCCCAGGCGAAAACCGGAACGTCGCCGCGCCATAACTGTTGAGGGTGAGAACGGCGACAGCGTTGGAGTTGTCGGGAACAGGCGGGACAGAGTTCGCCTTCGGCGGGGCGATCGCACAAGGGACAGTTGGGATGTAAAAACAGGTCGAGAATTCGATCGAGCAGACGCACTTTTTCGCTGAAGTAAAAGAACGACTCTCATTGTAGAAAAAACTGCGATCCAAACGGCGCTCGCTCTCGTCAAACCGAAGTCTTTAAACAGAAGTCCTTTCGCGAGAGCGAGCGCCCAATGATGCTTGAGTGGGAACAACTTCGAGACGGCCTTGGTAACAAGCTGTCCTTTGTATCCCGATGGCGTTTTTCGGCTTAGCGGCGACGGCTTTGGCGGTGACGGCTGGCGATCGCAGCACTGACAACTAAACCCAAACCGAACAGGGTGGAGGGTTCGGGAACGCCCGCCGGGTCGATGGATTCCATTATCACGACGAAATCGTTGTAGTCGAAGTCTGCGTAAGTATGGCCTTCCGGTAAGTCCTCAAAGGCGATGATAAACTCGTTGTCCGTAAAAACACCAGGTTGTACGCCGGGTAAGTCTAATACCGTGGAGTTATCCCCTTGATAAATGGCGCTGTGTTGCCGCCCGTCGGAGTTCAGGGAAATATCGGAGAAGAACGTATCGCCTTCGGGGTTTTCTAGATAAAACCCGAAGATATTGCCGAAATTGGCAATCGTTTGTGTGACCGTCGATCCCACTGGATCGATCTCTGTCGTATTAATCAGCAGATCCCCACCGCTGAGAAAATCTACAATGGTGCGATCGGCCTCGTCGTGAAAACCGTCAAACAACTCGGCTTTGACACCGTCCTGGTTGAAAATGCCAAATTTGTTACCGGAGGCGAAGCCAGCTACTTCAAACATCAGACGACCTATCGAACCACCGCTGGCGGTGTTGGTGAAGTAGTCGAAACCTGTGTCCTGGGTGGTATCGATGCCACCGCTAACCGTCATGTCGTCGAGCCGACTTTGTAACGAACAGGTTCGATCGAGGGGATCGCCTGAAGCGGCCGGATCGCAGTCGATCGAGGTGCCAAACGAGATCGCAGATGCAGGTGACGCACCGAGAATCGTGCTACTGAGTACGAGTGCCGTACCCGTTGCGACAGTTGAGAGTTTGCTGGAAAAACACATTGTCATAATCTTGCCCCTGTTTCGTTCTTGCGTATATTTGCTTAATTATTTTCTAGTATTTAGTATAAACATTCTCACTAAAAAATACGGTAGTTTTACGTAAAAATTCATGTCTACTTTAAATAAGAACCGTTATTTCACGGTTAATAGGTAGAATTCTCAAAGTTGGTAGAAAGTCGGGAACATCGATTGTCGCCTCTCCAAGCCGTCGCTCTCGATATCGCGTCGGCTGGCTGAGAACGATAAAATCCGGATATAGTGCGATTGAGGGGCGCCAAGTATGCCGGAAGAAGTGTTTCCGATCGATCGAGCCGGGTCGATCGAATGCCCTTGGAGTGGAGAGCGGGGATTTTACCTAGGGCGACTCGCGCCGAAAAATTACCCCGTTTTATGGGGAATTGTGGTTTCATCCCGCGTTTTTCGAGAATTTTGGCAAAATAATACTTGGGAAAATCCGCTGTTGGCTGAAATCTCCCATACCGCCCTGCACTTACAAGCGGACGACGCCCAACAACTTCAAGCGATCGCCCGACAAATTCGCGAAGCCCTCCTAACAGCGGAATTACCCACACCTGGGTTCGATCGACTGCTGGAAGCGGTGTCATCTCTCTCGACCTCTGGAATCGTCCTCCATCCGTCTTTATACATAGAAGGCGAGGGCGATACCTCGGATTATGCCGATTCCCTCGAGAGCCAAACGAGTCCCAACGACCCCGCCTCGGTCGTCCTGGCCTTAAAACGCACCTGGGCCGAGCTGTTCCGGGCGCGAAGTCTCCTCTGTTGGCAACAGTCCAATATTTCCCTCGATCGCCTGTATCTTTCCGTTCTCCTACAACCGCTCGATCGCGTCCTCGCGACAGGGTTCCTACGATCGGACAGGACGCACTTCCATATCGCTGCGACCTCGGGACGCTTCGATAGTTTCGTCGAAGGGGTCGTCATTCCCGACCTCTACCGCATCGACGCCGCTGGCCACACCGTTGTCAACCACCAAAGCGGCGTTCGACTCTGTAAGTACGACCTCGATCCCGCAACCGCCGAGGTGCGAGTCGTCGGTATCCCTCCCGAACGACAGCAAGACCCGGTTCTCGACGCCGAACAACTGAAAACCCTACTGCACTGGGGGCGCAAACTCCAAACCGAGTTCGTTCGACCGTTTTCCGTTCAATGGGAATTCGTCGCCACCGAGAACGGAACAGAATTCTATTTGAGTCAAGTCTATCCGGACGAAAGACTGTGGCGAGACGATTGGACGATCGCCGCTTCTCCGGCTTCGACCCCACAGCCCTTATCCGACGACTCGCCGCCGCCAACTTCCACCGATGCACCGCTGGCGACCTCGCCTCCCCTGACGCTGTGGGGTCTTCCTGCTTCTTCGGGACAAGCGATCGCTCCCCTGTTTGTCGTGCGGTCCGATCGCAAAGATACTATCACCCCTCCCCTCGATCGCATCCTCGTCGTCTCGAGTTTGGAACCGACAGACTTTTCTCTGTTAAAGCACGCGGTGGGACTCGTGATGGAAACGGGTAGTTTGACCAGTCACGGGGCGATTTTAGCGCGGGAGTTAGGCATTCCGGCGGTGGTTGGCGTCTCCGAGGCTACGCAGCAACTCCAAACGGGACAATCGATGCGTCTCGACGGCGATCGCGGCGAGTTGACGTCCAACCCCGACACCGCCGAGACAAAAACGCCGAAACCGTCTTTAGGGTCCTGGGAAGGCACCTCAGAGGTTCGGGGAACTCAGCTAACGGTGATGGTGAGTCAGCCGAGTTCTCTGACGGCTGAGATGAGATCTGCTGAAGCGATCGCTCTCGCGGACGGGATAGGACTGATTCGTTCGGAGTTGATGGCGGTGGAAGTGTTGGAAGGACGTACTCCAACGGACTGGGTGCGGAACGGTCGCACGACGGAACTGGTCGATCGCTTGACGGAGGGACTCTTGCAATTTACGCGCACCGTCGCCCCCTATCCGGTGTACTATCGAACCTTCGATGGTACGACGGGTTCTCCCTTGGGCGTCCGGGGAACCTTCGCCTACACGCAGGATTCTCACGCCTTCGATTGCGAGTTGGCCGCCCTGAAACGGGTGCGAGATGCCGGATACGCTAATTTACATTTGGTTTTACCGTTCGTGCGATCGCTCGAGGAATTCGAGTTTTGCCGCCAACGCTGCTATCGTCTGGGATTGACGGAACAACCCTCGTTTGAATGTTGGTTGATGGCGGAAGTGCCGTCAGTGTTGTTTTTGCTAGAAGATTACGTGGCCGCAGGGGTTTCGGGAATCGCGATCGGCACCAACGATTTAACGCAGTTGCTCTTGGGGTTCGATCGCGAAAACAGTTCGATGGCGCAGTCTTTCGAGTTACGACATCCGGCGGTGTTGCAGGCGATCGCGCAGTTGGCCAAAGCCGCCCGTCGCTTGGGGATTCCCTGCAACGTTTGTATCGATACGGTATCGGTTCGACCCGAGCTTATCGATCGCCTCGTTCGCTGTGGCGTCACGGGGATTTCGGTACGACCCGACGCGATCGCGCGATCGCACGCGGCCATCCTCCGCGCCGAACGACGCTTGTTATTAGACTTAGCCCGAGAACGTCTCCAGCTTTGAGGCAATGTTTCACTGCAAAAACATCCAGAACGCCGAGATCTCGAGCCTTTGAGGGACTTCAGGTTTCGCTTTCCCCACTTACCTCGTCACGCCGATAATGCTCCAACCGTTGCTCGTACACCGCCCTTAACTCTTCAAACGTCACCTCCGGCTGTCCGTGTCCCGAACCCGGCAAACTCGCCCATTCTCGCTGAATCGCTTTCATCGCCCCGTCGAAATCTCCTGCTTCTATCTTTTCTAACCCACCCCGTCGGCGAATGAGTTCCACGGCAGCCAAGTCTTGAGATTGGGGGGAAAAGTCTGTCAGCTCAGTGGTTTCGACCACAGAATCGTAAGTGGAACTGAGCATTTGGTAGCGTCCAGCCGCGTCGGAACAGAGGTGTTGTCCGTAGTATTTTGCACAGCGCACTTGTCGGGGATGGTCGCTAAAGTTAGAAAATTCGTCGAAGGTAAAAATGGTTTGATAGCCCAGGGCGTCGTGGGTGCCTTCGGCGAAAGCGATGGTGTCGAGGAGGGCGCGAAGTTCTGGAGATAAGTCTTGAGAGGCGGTATCGATAAAGGCATTCGATCGCGATCGCCCCTTGCGATCGAACCTGACCAAATCAACCACGTGATTCACTTCTCGCGACATCAACCGTACCGCGCCGTCGAATTCCCGTGTCAGCAACCATCGAAAACTGGGAAACACCAAAGTGGCAATCGGAACCACCACCAACACAACCAGTAACGTTCGTTTGAGAAAGAGCCGAACCAGTCGTTTCTGTCGCCGCCGTCGCTGTCGTAAATAGTGCAGTCGAGCCGTGGCCGCAATTTGGCGGCGAGGTTTGCCAGGGGGAACAGAACGAGAAGTGCTAGAAGAATCGGAGCGGGGTGCGAGCCTCATTCACGCTTTCGCTTTTGTTATGTCACCAAACGCTAGAACTCTAGTGTACACGCTAATAAAAGCATGGGGATCGCCGATCGATCCCCGAAATCGATCGGAAAGGGAACCGCACCGACATTACCCGCTCGTCAGTGGAGAAACCCGGTTTAGCGTTCCGACTTTTCCGCTGAAATACCTGAATTTCCTTAAAAACCGACTTTCTACCTCAGTCCTATTGCAAAGATTTATGTCGGCTTACGTTGACATAGCCACCCCAAAAATGTAAAAATAGATACAGAATAAACTCTGTTAATAGCATCTAAGTCCAGATTTCGGCAGCGAAGTCTCGACCTCTAGGTAAATCTCTTTGTTGTCTCGGACTCAGGAAACTGAACCATATGAAACTCTGTTATCGCGGCGTTCGGTACGAACCCAATCCCCCCACGCTAGAAATGACCGAAAGCGAAATTCTAGCCACCTATCGCGGGCAATCCTATCGAATGACCTATCCGCGCCACATCCCCGTTCCGCAACCCGTTGCGGAATTTAAATATCGCGGCGTTCCCTATCGGACGACAGAAACCGGCCGCATCGAAACCGCCGACGGTCGCCCCGTCTCTGCTACAGCCAGCACCGCCACGGACGTGAGCCTGAGCGAAGTTGCCCGCATCCACCAGGAAAACCTGTGCCGACGGCTCTCGGAACGCATCGACGCCGCCAAAGCCCAAGGCAACCAACAACTGCTCGAAATTCTCGAACGGGAAAGCGAACAACTCGTCTGTTCTCGTTAACTTCCCGTTAAAACCCGCGAGTTCTTCTCAGCCACAAGCACACAAGACGACTCGAAACACAACTCGAAACACAACTCGAAATACTTGGAACCCTCGAAAAATTTGGGATACAAAAGCCGGGACGCTTCACCGCGTCCCCTTTTTGATGGCTATTTGACACCTAATTTCAATCTCTAATTGAGAGCTTGCCTGAGATACCCAGCACCTCTCGAGATCCCCGGCATCTCTAAGATGCCGGGGATCTGGCGATTGGGTTTGGCCTCTAATCGCGAATCTGCACGGGCATGACCAAATGAGTCATCTTCGTACCGCCCAACGGCGTTAAAATCACCGGAGACACCGGAGTATTGAGCTGCATTTGAATTTCCGTCGATTGCAGGTTCCGCAGCGATTCCATCACGTACTTCACGTTAAAAGCAATTTCGATACTGTCCCCAGACACCTGTACCGGAAGCACTTCGTAAGCACTGCCAACATCAGCAGCGTCCACGCTCAACGCGAGCTGCTGCGCCTCCGCATCGAAGCTAAACTTGACGATATTGTTTTTGCGATCGGCGATCGCGGCAATCCGTTCCAACGCCCCCAACAGTTGGCGTCGTTCCACGTTCACCTGATTCTCGAACTGGCGGGGAATTAACTGACGGTACGCCGGATACGAACCTTCCAGCGTCCGACTCGTCAGCCGTCGGTCTTCAATCTCAAACACCGCTTGACCCTCATCGAAATGTAACGCGATGAGGTCAGTTCCGGCGCGTTTGCCGATAATCCGCTCTAATTCCCGCAACGCTTGCGCGGGAACCGTCACCTCAAAAGCTTCTCCCTCTTCGAGTTCCGGTTTGGGGGTCTCTTCGTCTTCTAAATTCACCGCTTCCACCACCGCGAGACGGTGGCCGTCCGTGGCGGCGAATTCCAAGCCGTCCGCCTTCATCATCAGGTGAACCCCCGTTAGCACCTGCTTGGTTTCGTCGGAACTGGTGGCGAAGAGAGTTCCCCGCAAGCCTTCGATGAGCGCTTCGGTACTCAGTCGCACGACTTTACCGTTTTCGATCGCGGGAAGTTCGGGAAACTCTTCCGAACTCATCCCCTGCACCTGGTAACGTCCCGAAGCTGAGGTGAGGGTGGTTTGCGTCGTATCTGGTTCGTTTTCTACCGTGATTTCACCGTCGGGAAGACGAGACACGATATCGTTGAGGAGCTTCGCCGGAAGTGCGATATCGCCTCCGGTTTCGATTTGGGCCGGTAGGCTGACGCGAATGCCCAAACTTAAATCGAAAGCAGTCAGTTGCAGGCGTTGCTTGTCCGCGTCCGCCGTCAAGCGCACGTTGGCTAAAACCGGGTGAGTGGGACGAGAGGGGACAGCGTGGGTAGCAAGGGACAAGTGGGCGTTGAAATCCCCTTGGGTACAGACCAGTTTCATGAGAACGTTTCGGATAGGATAGCGATCGAACGTCGGACGGTCGTTTGACCCCAAACTTCGTCAAAAAACGTCTAAAAAACACAATCGCCCTCCCCTCGCCGTGAAGAGAGAACGTATTGAAGAAAAATTCAGTGAAGTTTGGGCGCACGACCCGTCAACCTTCTGAGGTTGACATCTTCACCGCCGAAGGAAAGACGGTGATTCCCAAACCTCGCGATTTGGGTTCCTGCTTCCTTCCCCTTCGACTACGCTCAGGGGTTTTTCGCAGTTGCTCTCGGGAATCAATCCTTCAAGTCTTACACTCGCTCCACAGGCTGTAACGGTGTGTCCCACCGCCAAAAGTTCAATTCGATTTCGGAATGTGAGTCTAACTCACTAACTTGATTTTCGTTAGTTCGTTTACCCACTCACGTCTAGTTTACCATGCTAAGTTAAAGCCGTCCTAGGGTAAAAGACCCAAAATTTTCGATCGAACCTCGATCGCCTCAGCCTCAACTTCGATCGATCTGCCAAAAATCTTAAGTTTCGGCCAGCCGTCGATTTTTCTAGCGATCGAGGGAAGACGGGGAGCGATCGCACCTGCGACAATCGAAACAGAACGGAGAAAAAAACAAAGTTCGCGATCGCGCTACCATGTCCAGCCCCCTCATCACCCAAGAAGTGCGTTGGTTTCTCGATGGAGACCCCCCCCAACCCGTCAAACGGTGGTTTTTCAAAGACTGTCCCGGCGACTGGCTGTCTTTCGCCGATTCCCGAACCGACGTTTACTTAATCTTTCCCGAAAGCGAAGCCATCAACATCAAACAACGCAACGGCCACAGCCTCGAATTGAAATGGCGAGAGTCTATATTAGGAGTTTGGCAGATCGGAGACCACAGCGGCCAAGTCGAACGCTGGCGTAAATGGATTGAAGACGGCAGTTTCTCCCCCGAATCTCTCCAGCAGTTCTCCGAAGACTGGTGGGTGGAAGCCCACAAAACCCGCTGGCAGCGACAATATCGCGGCGTGCGCTACGAACTGACCCAACTGCAAAGCGACCGTCGTACCAGTTGGAGTTTAGCCTACGAGTTAGAAAGTTCCCCTCCCAACTATTCCCACCTCGCCGCAGTCGTCTGCGATACCCTCAAATCCTATCCTGACAACCACCTCTGTCAGTCTTCCTCTTATAGTTACACCCACTGGCTGATTCACTGAAAATTGGGGCGAACCCTACCACGCCTCGATCGCTTCGGCGATCGAACGCGGACGAACTCGCCCCAATCTTTTCCGTTATTGGGATACAATCCGACTGAACGTCAAACCTTGCCTTAGCGGCGAGGCACAGCAGCCAGATAGTTGAGGGTTTGCAGCGACACCCGAGGAACGGGGTTTTGCTGCGGCGCCATATTGCGAGCCATACCCAAGAACCGCTCGGGATTGCCCTCGACGGGTTGTTTTTCTTGAGGACGGAAGCGACGCACGGCGTTTTGCCAGACGATTTGAGGGAAGCCCTGCAAATCGCGGTAGTACGCACCGTAACGAGGCGTTTTCAGATTGAACGGCGTTTCGCCCCGTTCCCGCTGCGGCAGGTTGCGCCGACGTTGGAACGGCACGATAGTGTCACCGAAGTTTTCCAAGTATTCGTCGCTGTTGAGCAGTTTATCGACGAACCCTTGAACGCCTTCGTTGACGATGACGATCGACCAAGCGATTTTCTCGCGCTCGCTGTAAACGTCGCGTCCGAGAACTCGCTGCACGCACAGTTCTGCAAAACGGTAGTTGCTGTTCGCCTCGAAGTTCCGACGACGGAACGGATCGGACAACAACAAGCCGCGAATAAACTGGCGCACCGTAATGCGACCGTCTTTGAGTTGAGACTCTAAAGCCGATTGACGGTTGCTTTTGAGAATTTGGTGTTCGCTATAAATTTGGCGATAAGCAGCCCAGATCACTTCTTCCATGCCACCGCCCGAAGGCAGGTTTTCGGTATCGAAGATGTAGGGCTGCTCGTCACCGGGAACTTCATATCCGGCTACACGCACGTTTTGGCTTTTCGGCGTGTAATTGAGTAAGGGAAGTGCCACGTTAATATCTCCCTACGCTTAAACGATTTGCTATTCAGCCATGGACTAGCCAACCTTTAGAGTAGGGGATCGGGTTTCTTCCAGTCTCATTTTTATGAATGCCAGCAACAATTTTTAACAAAAAACGTAAACTTTGCTTACATTTTTGTTAAAGCGTCATTTTTTGTGTTATAGCTTACCATCCCAAAACCGAATAAAACGGTTGACTGGCTTCGGCACTGGCATCGGGGTTCGTGTCCAAATTGTCCGGCGTCTCCTCGAGACGGCTTTCCGTGCAGAAAGTCGCCGTACTAAAGCCACCAAACCGCTTGACGGTACTGGTTCGCATCCGCACGCCGGAGCTGGGGAACCAAAACCGCTCGATCGAACTCATGGTTTCGTATTCCGTAATCAAAATCATGCCGCCATCGTCGTCGAGTTCGTAGCGTCCGGCCACGGGAACCACTTCAGCATACCCCCGCTCGCGCAGCATCTTGCCTCGACTGGGATCGTTGGCATCGGGAACGATCGCGAACACCGTCGATCCGGCGTGGTTTTCATCGTTTTCCCGATCCCACTGCATCGAACCGTTCCAACGCACGAACGCCCCACCCGAAGCCTCAGCGGGATCGATCTCGTGCATTTGACAGATTTCCACGACGCGGGGATCGTCGGCGGCGAGGGTTTCCACGTAAATCTCCGAACCGCCTAACTCGGCGCGACGGAAAGGGAGGTGATGGGTAGTTCGTTGAGAATGCCAAGTTCCAGCACTTTGCTCGAAAAAGGCCATCGCATCGAGAGGCTTGGCTTGGGTCGCTTGATTCATTTTCAGTTCGTTCGATCGAGGTTTTTAACGTTTCATATATCCTTGCAATTTTAGACGATCGCTGGTTCGCGGCCAGTCACAACTCTGCCGAACTGCTTTCCCACACTGTATCGTCGAGATATTGGGAAGAAATCCGATAAAATCGCTCTATCGATATAAAACAGACCTACGATGACCAGCCAAACCTTAAACAAACCCGCCTGGGCGGGAGACGACTGGCTCTCTCGCCTCGTCAACCAACTGATTCAAACGCCATTTCTGTATCGTGCCATGAAACAGCAGGCGCGGCGGGTGATGATTCGCACCGCCGAACGTAACGGTATCCCCTGGCGCGATCGCGTCGCAGCGTTAGAAGCCTCCAACGTCAAAGCCTTAGCCGAACGCCTGACGAATCCCGACGTCACCTATCCCGACTATTACCAAGTTCCGTTTCACGCCTACGACGAAGGAAACCTCTGTTGGTTAGCGGCGTTTGAAGCCGAACCCGCCACTTACGCCATGGCGTTGCGCGTGACACCGAAAGAGAACCTGTCCCCTGACGCCGCTTACGATCGACTGCGGACGAGTTTTTACGACATTGTAAACAAACACCTTTCCTATCCTGTGGGCGATGTATTAGACGTGGGGTGTTCGATTGGAATGTCCACGCGATCGCTCCATCGTTACCTGCGATCGCATCAAAGCGAACCCATCAAAACCATCGGATTGGACTTATCCCCGCAAATGCTGGCGGTAGCGCAACATCTCGACACCGACAACGAGATCGATCGCTGGGTACACGGACTCGCCGAAGCCACCGAATTCCCCGACAACAGCTTCGATTTAGTGACGCTGCAATTTATCTTGCACGAACTCCCCAACGCCGCCACCGAAGCCATTTTCAAAGAAGTGCGTCGCCTCCTGCGTCCCGGCGGAATCATCGCCATTGCAGACAACAACCCAAAATCCACCGTCATTCAGAACCTACCTCCAGCGTTATTCGTCTTAATGAAGAGTACCGAACCCTGGAGCGACGAATACTATACCTTCGACGTCGAAGCCACCCTACAACAACTCGGCTTCGACTATCTCGAAACCGCCCCCAGCGATCCCCGACACCGGGCGATCGTGGCCAGAGCGCGATGAGGGGATGATGAAATGAGGGGATGATGAAATGAGGGGATGATGAAATGAGGGGATGATGAGACAAGACAATTGACAGTGGATAGTTGACAGTTTCTCCCCGATCGCACCATCACCCCATCTCACCCTCTCCGGACGCTCCAAAAATTGACTTGACGGGGAAGTCCGATCTACGATAGAAGGCTGCAACGTATCGAGGCAGCTATGAAGGGTCAAGAACTTCTCCGATCGATCGAATCGGAATATCTCAAGTCCGATATTCCGACCATTTACGTCGGCGACACCGTTCGCGTCGGCGTCGTGATTCAAGAAGGCGGTAAAGAACGGGTTCAGCCTTACGAAGGAACCGTCATCGCCATGAAAAACGGCGGTGTCAACCGAAGCATTACCGTCCGCCGGATTTTCCAAGGCGTGGGTGTCGAGCGGGTTTTCCTGCCTCACTCTCCGAGAATTAGCTACATCGAAGTGATCCGTCGCGGTAAAGTCCGCCGTGCCAAACTCTACTACCTGCGCGATCGCGTCGGTAAGGCTACTCGACTCAAACAGCGTTTCGATCGCCCCATCGAGAAAGTCGCCAAAACCAAAAAGAAAAAATCCAAAAAATAACTTGCGCGAGTGCGGCAGCCGTGTGGTACACTCTTTAAGAAGGGGTTCAACGTCTGAACGAGACGAGATGCGCTCTTAGTTCAGTTGGTAGAACGCGGGTCTCCAAAACCCGATGTCGGGGGTTCGAGTCCTCCAGGGCGCGTTGAACCACTCAACTTCTTTGAGAGACGCTCTACCCGAAAGCTAGTTAGTTGCCGACCGAATTCTCGGAGGAACTCAATAGCTTTCGGATGAGTTCGTCTGATGAGCGGATCGAGTCCGTCGGTAACATCGAGGCCACAGACAAACACGGTCTTGCCGAGCATCGGGCAACACAATCGATTCGTCGGAACTCGAATCGATCGAGACGCAATCCGTCAACAGAGGTGAATCGTCGTGGCGAAGAAAAACGGAGCCAACGCCCAAGAGACGAGCAAAGGGTTCGATCCCCTGAAGTTTCTCCAAGAAACCAAAGAAGAACTCGCCAAGGTCGTTTGGCCGTCGAGACAACAAGTCATCAGCGAGTCAGCCGCCGTATTGCTGATGGTCACGCTGCTGGCGACGGCCATTTATTTGGTCGATAACTTGTTCGGTTGGGCTGCAAAGCAGATATTCGGATGACTTTTTCATCGAACGAACCATACGAACCCGACGAACGTTGGGACGACGCTGATTCAGAAGAGAAAGAAGAGGCACCACGGAAACCGGCGCGAGCGCGTTGGTATGCCGTGCAAGTGGCGTCTGGCTGCGAAAAGCGGGTAAAAGCGAACATCGAACAGCGCAAGGAGACCCTTGACGTTGCCGATCGCATTTTGCAAATCGCGATTCCCCAAACGCCGGCCGTCAAAATCCGTAAAGACGGCTCTCGTCAGAACATCGAGGAAAAAGTCTTTCCCGGCTACGTGCTGATTCAGATGATCCTCGACGACGACGTCTGGCAGGTTGTCAAAAACACCCCCAATGTGATTAACTTTGTCGGGGCAGAACAACGACGCCGCTACGGACGAGGGCGCGGTCACGTCAAACCGATGCCACTGAGTCCCTCCGAAGTCGAACGGATCTTCAAACAAACCGGAGAACAAGAACCGGTCGTCAAAGTCGATATGGAGACGGGCGACAAGATAGTTGTGCTGTCGGGACCGTTTAAAGACTTTGAAGGCGAAGTCATTGAAGTGAGTCCCGAACGGAGCAAGCTCAAAGCCTTGCTATCGATTTTCGGACGGGATACGCCTGTCGAACTAGAGTTCAATCAAGTCGAAAAACAGAGTTAACGAATGGCTAAAAAAGTAGTCGCGCTTATCAAACTCGCGATTCCGGCGGGTAAAGCGAACCCCGCACCGCCCATCGGTCCGGCGTTGGGTCAGCATGGCGTGAACATCATGCAGTTTTGCAAAGAGTACAACGCCAAAACTGCCGACCAAACCGGAACCATCGTTCCCGTCGAAATCTCGGTTTACGAAGATCGGAGTTTCACCTTCGTTCTCAAAACGCCTCCGGCTTCCGTCTTGATTAAGAAAGCAGCCGGAATCGAGAAAGGTTCGGGAGAACCCAACCGCACCAAAGTCGGTTCCATTTCTCGGGCGCAGTTGAAAGAAATTGCCGAGACGAAAATGCCCGACCTCAATGCCAACGACATCGGGGCGGCCATGAACATCATCGAAGGCACCGCCCGCAACATGGGCGTGAAAGTCGAAGACTAATCTCGAGTTTTCACAATTGCCCGAGATATCTCACGCGACATTTCTAATTGTTTGTCGAACTGTCGAACTGTCGAACTGTCGAACTGTTGAATGGGGGAGAGGTCACAAACTTCGTTAGCGACCCCAAACAAGTTAATGCCAAAGAAAATTTCTCGTCGATTACAAGAACTTCAACAAAAAGTTGAAGAGCGTCCCTACGAACCCGCCGAAGCCCTCCAACTCCTCAAAGAAACGGCAACGGCAAAGTTCCCCGAATCCGCCGAAGCGCATATTCGGTTGGGGATCGATCCCAAATATACCGACCAACAACTCCGGACGACCGTGGCGCTGCCGAAAGGAACCGGACAAACGGTTCGCGTCGCCGTTATCGCCCGAGGCGAGAAGGTTCAGGAAGCCTCCGACGCCGGGGCTGACGTGGTGGGTTCCGAAGAGTTGATTCAAGAAATCCAGCAAGGTCGCCTCGATTTCGACTTGGTAATTGCCACGCCGGACATGATGCCCCAGGTGGCGAAACTCGGTCGTCTCCTCGGTCCGAAAGGGATGATGCCTTCGCCTAAAGGCGGAACCGTAACTTTCGATCTGGCACAGGCCATTTCTGAGTTTAAAGCTGGTAAACTAGAGTTTCGGGCTGACCGCACCGGAATCGTTCACGTGATGTTCGGCAAAGCCGACTTCTCCGTGGAAGATTTGTTGTCCAACCTGAAAGCCCTGCAAGAATGTATCGATCGAAACCGGCCTTCGGGCGCGAAAGGTCGTTACTGGCGCACGGTGTACGTTTCTTCGACGATGGGTCCGTCGATCGAAGTGGACGTGACCGCTCTGCGCGACCTGAAACTTGCCGAAGCTGCCGCCGCGTAAAAAACAGAATTTTTTACCACAAAACATTCAGTTTGTCAATGAAAAAGACTTAAAAACTGAATACCCCCTCACGCCAAAGACCGCAGGCTGCTGCAAAGCGTAACGTCCTGCCGAGGTGAAAAGCATCAAAGCTTTGGAAGAGCGATACAGTTCGATCGCCTCCAAACGCTAGCTTTCCCCCGGCAGTGCGTCCGGGGGATTTTTTTCAGGGGGGAGGGAGGGGCAACAGAGAAGAGGGAACAGTCAAGAGTGTTTCGGCACTCGTAACCCGTTCCTTCAAGGGATGGGAGAGCGGAGTTCTGACATAACAGAACTGGTTCGAGCGTGTCTCCCAAGGTATAGCCCAGCCGTCAAGGAGGTGAATCCGTTTGGGCAGAACACTAGAAAACAAAAAAGAAATCGTCGCCGAACTTAAGGAACAGTTGAAAGAAACTCAACTGACCGTAGTCATTGACTACCAAGGGTTATCGGTGGCGGAGATTACCGATTTGCGGGGACGTTTGCGCGAAGCTGATGCCACGTGCAAAGTCACCAAAAATACCCTGATGCGAATTGCCGTTGAAGGGGATGAAACTTGGGAACCGATGACCGAGTTCCTGAAAGGATCTTCGGCGTTCCTCTTCATTAAAGAGGATCTCGGTAGCGCGATTAAAGCGTACCAAGCCTTCCAAAAAGACACCAAAAAAACCGAATTGCGCGGTGGTGTCATGGAAGGGCAAAAACTGGACGTCGATCAGGTGAAAGCCCTGACCGAACTGCCGACGAAGGAAGAACTGATCGCCCGCATCGCTGGCGCCATCAATTCGATTCCGACGAAAGTGGCAGTCGGACTCAACGCCGTTCCGACGAAACTGGCTGTGGGTCTCAAAGAAGTTCCGTCTTCTTTGGTACGCGCCGTCAAAGCGGTATCCGAAAAAGAAGAGTCCTAAGCTCGATCGTATACCGATTTCTTCTCAACACTGGATTTTTTGTCAACACACAAGGAGTTCTCTACAATGTCCGAAAAAACCGATCAAATTTTAGAACAGCTCAAAACCCTGTCTCTGCTAGAAGCTTCCGAACTCGTCAAACAAATCGAAGAAGCCTTCGGCGTTGACGCTTCTGCTTCCGGTGGCGGCGGCATGATGATGATGGCACCCGGTATGATGGCCGGTGCTGCTGGTGCTGCGGCTGAGGAAGAAGAAGAAAAGACCGAATTCGACGTGGTTTTGGAAGAAGTCCCCAGCGACAAGAAAATCGCGGTTCTCAAAGTCGTTCGTGGCTTGACCGGATTGGGACTCAAAGAAGCCAAAGAAATGGTCGAAAGCACGCCCAAAGCCATCAAAGAAGCTGTGGCCAAGGACGCTGCCGAAGATGCCAAGAAACAACTCGAAGAAGCTGGCGCGAAAGTGTCTGTCAAATAGAGTTGCAGGGAGGGAATTTCGCTTTACGGTTGAAAATCCCTCCCTCGATGGTCGATCGCCCGAATCTTGGATTTAGGCGATCGCTTTTTTATGGCTTTTTTACGACTTTGTTGTTACGAGTTTGTCGGTATTGCGGCTTTTTCCGCGTCGCGATCGCTCGACAAAAACGAAAGGGGATTGCTGGGATTTTCGGCAAATCCTAGAATGGCGCGATCGCGATGTTCGTAGAGTAGAGTTCCGGTGCGATCGAACAGAAAAGTTGCCCCTCGCTGAGTCAAATACGCCGGATTGGGAACGTAGGTATTCCAATGGCGCAGTACTTCCACCATATTTCGCAGTCGCAACGTGGCCAACTCAAACGGACGCTGAAAGCCACGACCTCCGGCAAAGTTGAAAAACGAGCCTTTCAGCGGTGGTAGCGGAGGCGCTTTCACCACCTCCTCGTCGCCGATAAGTTGCGGTGCCTTTTTGTCGCCGCGATAGCCGCGAAACACTTCCGCTAACGTGCCGGGACTGCCAATGCCAGCACACATTAACAGTAAATTCAACCAGGCTTTTTGACCCTCGGACAAACCGGGAACGTTGACGGAGAGTCCGGAATAGAGGTCGAGTTGGCGGTGGAGTTCCGCCTCGGAATCGACGAATAACTCCTCTGGAGGAAATCCCGTATACTGGCAGAACTTTTCACCAGAGGCGCGATCGCCAATGCCAACGGCGCGAATCGCCAATCCTTCAGCTTGCAACTGTTTCCGTTCTCGCTGCACCCACCAAGCATATTCGAGAGAGTCGAAATCCCCAAGTTGCGGCCAGACGAGGACGAGGGTACGGGGGGAGGTCTCGCCGTTTTTGAGGATAGGTTGGGTGGTTCCGTCGCTGACTCGCTGGCGTTGGGTGTTTTGAAGGATGGGGTAGGGATTCATGGCGATTTGAGGCGGCGTTAACTGTTAATTTTACGCGGCTAATTTTACGCGGCTAATTTTACGCGGCTTTGCGCTGGCCAATTCCCAAGGCGGGTAACAGTTGGTGTTTCAAATAACTGCCGAGGGCAACCACAGCAATAATAATCGCCGCACCGATACCAATGGGACTCGGCACCCAGAAATTAGCTTCGAGATGTTGAATTTCTCCCGGTTCCAACGTCCACACCAGGGGCGAATTTCCCGAAGTTTCGTGAGGAAGCGAAAATTCCGGCACCTCTGTATCGTACTTGGCACCCCAAGGAGTATTGAGGCGAAAGTTCAAATCCAGCAACCCGCCGGGACTGACGAGAACGTTTCCTTCTGTGGACAAAACGCCGAGGGCTTGTAAATCCACGTCGAGACTGAGATGGTTGTAAATAGCAAAGACGAAGTTTCGCTGTTGCAGGTCGAGATGGGTCGCCAGTTGCGGGATTTCGTCAGCCATTTCCGGGGCGACAGCGCGATTGTCCACGGGGTTGAAAAACTTGTTGAAGCGACTGACGAGTTCGTCGCCGTTGTTGAATGGAATTACTACCGTTGCTTCGCGATCGCCCTTGCGTTTAACGTATCCTTGTAGCGATCGCGCCCGTCGGTCGAGACTGTCTAACCACTCCCGCACCGTCACGCTACTGAGACTGGCAAATCGCTTCGAGAGATTGATGTGCTGGACGATTTCGCCGTGGGTCTGACTTTGGAAGTTCACATTGACATCGTACTTGACGCATCCCGATAGGGCGATCGCCAGCATGACCGCCACGATAACGGTTCGATAACGAGACATCGCACCGCGCAGGCGACGGAACCACGACAAGGGCGATCGATCGGCGGATGGTTGGGAGTTCACGGGATTCACGATTTTTCTTTGCAGACAACTACGTTTCCCGATTTTATTACGAGATGGGGAGAGGGGGAGAGGGGGACAAGGAAGCCTCATCATCCCTTTATCTCATCATCCCATCATCCCCCAATCCCCTCATCTTCCTCGAAACTGCTTCGCCCAATTGATCGCCCAGTCTTCATCCATCCCCAAGAGTAAGGCACATTCTCGCAGTTCGGGAACTTCAATATCGGGGCATTTTTTCAACATCTGATTCGTCAGCCAGCGCAAGGTAATATTTCGTTTCACCCGCCGTTGAAACCCTACCAAGCGATAGAGTTCCGCTAACACCTCGATGCGACAGTCGAGGGGAATTTCCCAAATTTCGGCGGTGGTGTCTTTCTCAAAGGTGCGAGGCGGACGGGATTCGCCGCTGTGGGTCACTTCTAATTCGAGGACTTCGCCGCAGTTGGGACAGCTGTAGCGACAGATAAAAGCGTATTCTCCCGCTTGCGGGTTCCATTGGTAACGGTGGGGTTGGTAGGCGTCGCGACGGGGTTTGAAAACGTGGCGACAACTCCCGCAGAGGACGTTGGAACGACCGGGTGAAAGGCTGATGGGGTCGAGACTCCAGTTGTGGGTGCGATCGGGGGTTCCGTGAACGATCCAGTTTTCGGTATGGTCGAGAATGATGGCGCGATCTTTACCGGGATGAGGACGCAAGCCTCGACCGACGATTTGCAGCCACAGGGTTAGGGAATGCGTGGGACGCACGCATTGAACGGCTTCGATGCTGGGGAGGTCGAAGCCTTCGGCGAACAAGCCGCAATTGCTGAGGATGAGGGTTTCGCCTCGGGAAAATCGCTCTAATACGGCTTTTCGATCGATATCTTTGGTATTTCCGTCGAGATGTTCGGCGGGAATTCCGGCGTTGCGGTAAGCCTCAGCGATGGCTTGGCTGTGTTCGACGTTGACGGCGAAGACGACGGTTTTTTTATGGGCGGCGAATTCTTGCCACGCTTCGATTAAATCTCCCATGACGAGGGAGTTACTGACGGCTTTGGCCAGTTGTTTGGGGTTGTAGTCGCCGCCGGTTTTTTTGAGTCCGGTGGTATCGACGGTTTTGGGGGCGGCGAACAGTTTGAAAGGGGAGAGGTAGCCGCGATCGATCAGTTCTCCCACCGACGGACCTAAAATCAAGCTGTCGTAGAGGTCTTTGAATCCCTGACCGTCGATGCGGGCGGGGGTGGCGGTAACGCCCAAAATGTAAGCGTTGGGAAACTGTTCGAGGAGTTGGGAATAGGTGGCGGCGGTGGAATGGTGCGCTTCGTCTACGACGACGAGGGCGGCGGGGGGCAGTTTTCGGTTGATGAGAGATGCGATACTGGCCACTTGCACGAGGCGCGATCGCTGTTCGGCGTATCCGGCTTTGATGAGTCCCACGGGTTCGTCGGTGACTCGTTCGAGTTTTTCTTTGGCTTGTAAGAGCAGTTCTTCGCGATGGGCTAAAACTAGAACTGGCTGTTTGCGAGCGGTAAATTGTTGGGCAATACTGGAAAATACAACGGTTTTTCCGGCGCCGGTGGGTAGTTGCAGTAAAATTCGGCGCGATCGCCCGCTCGTCCATTCTTGAAAAATCTGTTGGACGAGAATAGATTGGTACTCTCGCAGGGAATATCGCAAAGACATCTTGCGTTACGATTGACGGTGTGAGAGGGAGAATTGACGCTCGAGGGGAAAGTTTGCCTCGAGAAATTCAGGTTTTTTTCAGATATTTAAAATACCGCAAAATGGCGACAGTTGGATTTATTTTTTGAGGATTTAGATATTTGGTATATCTTCAAAAATAGTTTTTCGATATTTTTTGTATGTTTTACAAAGTATTCGATCGAGGAGTTCGATCGAATACAAATCGAAATTTCGTAGCCTGGGCGATTAATTATCTTGTTAATTATACTGACGAAACCCAACAGTTTCAGGTGACGAGTTGCCCGAAGTCAAAGGTCGATATTTCACGATTGCCAAACACCGATCGAAAATGCCAAAATGAAACCGACCTGTCAACTCGTCCGCCGAACGCAGGCTAGGCGTCAGGCTTGGAAGTACGAGGTTCGATCGCGTCCCTATCGATGGCCGTTACCCCGTATCGGACGACTGGCTTCGAGTTCTTTTCAACCCAACTCCTTATGAGCGTCTCTTGGAAACAACTGACGGTTTACGCCGCCCTTCTCGCCGTGGGAGGGGCAGCGGGTGGAGCCGTCAGCCGCTATCTCGACGCGCGATCGCCCGACACCGGGACAACCACCGCCACGCCAGTGAGGTTAAGTCCCCCCGCCCTCGAACCCGGACGCCTCAACGAAGACGACTCCGAGGTCGAAGCCAGCCCCAACTTCATCGCCCAAGCGGTGGAACGAGTGGGATCGGCGGTGGTTCGCATCGACGCCGCCCGAACCGTTTCGCCAGAAAACTCCGATCCGTTAAATCCCTTTTTCCGCCGCTTTTTCGGCGAAGATTTCCCCCAACCCTCCGAACGCATCGAACGGGGTACGGGGTCGGGATTTATCCTATCCAGCGACGGACGCATCGTCACCAACGCCCACGTGGTGGAAGGGGCGAACGTGGTGGAGGTGACGTTACGAGACGGACGCAGCTTTGAAGGGAAAGTGCTGGGAACGGACGCCCTCACCGATATCGCCGCCATTCAAATTGAGGCGCAAAACTTACCCACGGCGCCTCTGGGGTCTTCGGCGAATTTGGTGCCGGGTCAGTGGGCGATCGCCATTGGAAACCCTCTCGGCTTAGATAATACGGTAACAGTGGGCATTATCAGCGCCACAGGTCGATCGAGCGCCCAGGTGGGAATTAGCGACAAACGAGTTCGCTTTATCCAAACCGACGCCGCCATCAATCCGGGGAATTCCGGCGGTCCGCTACTCAACGATCGCGGCGACGTGATTGGCATTAACACGGCGATTCGCGCCAACGCCCAGGGGTTGGGATTTGCTATTCCTATCGAAACCGCCCAACGGGTGGCGACGCAACTGTTCGATCTCGGTCGGGCGGAACATCCGTTTTTAGGCATTCAAATGGTCGATCTCAATCCCGATTTGAAAGCCGAACTGGAAAACGCGCAGAACCTGGACTTTCCCATCGAACAGGTCGATCGCGATCGAGGCGTCCTGATTATGCGCGTCTTAGACGGTTCTCCAGCAGCATCGGGCGGCTTAGAAGCCGGAGATCTCATCACTCGCATCAACGGATTTGACATCGACTCGGCGGCCGAAGTCCAAGAGCGCGTTGAAGCGAGTCAGGTTGGGGAAGCCCTCGAGGTGGAAGTGCGCCGGGACGGAGAACTGGAAATGGTTCGCGTTCGCCCGGAACCCTATCCCTCAGAAGCCTTCGCCCGTTAAGGCTGTTGGGGAGCTCAGTTAAGCTTCGGAGTCGTCAGAGTGTCGATCGAATCCGCTTCCTTGAGACAGTCGGCGATCGAGTTCCATACGCTGTTCCATTTGGCGCAAAAAGTAACCCGTCATCATCGCAGACGCGAGCATTCCTGCCATATTCTCTCGATCGGTCGAAATTTGAACGTTGAACCCTTCAGCCGGAAGAACGCCAACCAGCCCTTGAACGTTGCGGGAAATAATATCTTTAATTTCCGGGCTAACCGACTTGGCGACGCGAGCGAGAATTTCAGGCGATTGGTCTTGAAGATACGTCAGCAGTGGGTTGCCTGCGTCCTCGTCGAGCTGAGAGAAAATTTCGGGGTCGAAAACCATGAGCGTGTAATAATCCGTCAATGGGCTTCAGAATAGCCTGAACTAGGTCTAGTGTAACGTTAGTTTGGAGAGATGGAACAGCGGACAGTGAGCAGTGAACTGCGAACAGTTCGCGGTTTCTTATCACCTCATCCCATCATCCCATCATCCCATCATCTCCTCATCTCCTCATCTCCTCATCCCCTCATCTCACTGTAAAAGGGGTAAATTTTCGATTTGGAAGTATTGGTGAAATTTGGGGGTGACGCGCAGTTCGTAGGAACGCGCTTCGGGGGATTTGCGGCGGCGGACTAAGCCCAGTTCCATGAGTTCTTTGACGTGCTGGTACGCCCCGGAACCGCGCCAATCTACTAATTCTGATTGCAAAATTGGCTGTTTTAAGGCGATCGCGGCTAGGGTGCGTTGCGCTCCGACTCCCATTTCTGGAGGAACTAAATCTAGCATGAGATCGCGAAAGGCTTCCCGCAATTGCAGGCTGTAGCCGTTTTCGGTTTCGACGATTTCTAAGGCGCTGTCGCGACGGGCGTAATCGTCCATCAACTCGAGGAGGGCTTCTTCAATGTCGGTTCGATCGCAGTTCGTGCATTCTGCTAACTGCGACAGGGACATCGCTTTTCCTTTTAAATATAAAATTGCTTCGATCGTTGTTGCTAATCGTCTCATTGAGGATTAAGACTTGACAATTTATGATTGATATTTTGGGTTTCCGCTTTGGCTTTGGAAAGGTTTTTAGATCGAGATAAAAACGAAGTCGGAGCTGGAATTATTAATGTTAATGATTTTATGGCAAATAAGCCTATTTCGATCGCTTTAAAGTTCGCTTCGATCGAACCCAAATACATTGAAATAAGGGCAAACTAATATTATACACTATTTTTGATGATTTTAAATAAAAACAATATTAAATCCAGCCCTGTAAATATAAAAATTCTAATTCAATTGTGACAACGAGCAGAAGTGACAACAAGCAGAAGTGACAACAAACAGAAGTAAAACTCAAGACTGAAGGTCGGATGGTCTCTTCGTCTCTCCATATCTCTCCAGATATCCGGCATCTCCAAGATGCCGGATATCTAACACAGACTTGAACCGATCGAGGATTTTCCCAAGAATCATTTAATATTACTAGAGTTCACAACCAAAACCCTCTCCCCATTTCCCCATCTCCCTCTCTAAACTACTGCTCCACCGTCGTTTGAGTCGATCGCTCTCGGCGGCGTAAGGCGACGCCCTCGAAGGTTAATTCGCCTTGGCGAGCGTCTACATAGACTAAGGAACCGGGAAGAAATTGACCTTTGAGAATGGCGCCCCCGAGGGGACGAACTAACAATCGCTCGATGGTGCGTTCCATTTCTCGCGCTCCCAGTTTTAGATTGTATCCCTGTTCCATCAACAGTTCGTAAGCGGCCTCTGTGAGCTTCAAACGCAGGTTTTGGGCGTGGAGGCGTTGGCGGACGTTCTCGAGAACTTTGTCGGCGATTTGACGAACTACTGTCGGCGAGAGGGGCGAGAAGTAGACGATTTGACCGATGCGGTTGAGCAGTTCTGGACGCAACGACTGGCTGATGGTTTTGAAAAGACCGTCTCGGTATTGTTGGGGATTGGGAAGCCGGGAATTTTCCGATTCTAAGCCAAAGCCGAGGGAGGATTCGGAACTGACGTTGGCGCCTAAATTCGAGGTCATCACGATAATGGTTTCTCGAAACGAAACGTGATTTCCGTGACTGTCTGTCAAGCGCCCTTCGTCGAGAATTTGTAGGAACAAATCCAAAACTTGGGGGTGGGCTTTTTCGATTTCGTCGAACAACACCACACTGTAGGGATGGGTGCGGACCGCCCCCGTTAGCTGTCCTTCGCCTTCGTATCCGATATATCCGGGGGGCGCACCGATGAGGCGAGACACGGAGTTCGGTTCCATGTACTCCGACATATCGATGCGGACGAGTTTTTGAGGATCGTCGAAGAGGAATTCGGCGAGGGCTTGGGCTAGTTGGGTTTTACCCGTTCCCGTTTGTCCGACGAACAGAAACACGCCCACGGGTTTTTGAGGGGGTTTCAATCCGGCGCGGGCGGTGCGGATGGCGTCTGCAACGGCGGTTACGGCTTCGTCTTGTCCGATGACGCGCTGTTGGAGATAGGTTTCTAGGCGCAACAGGCGCGATCGCTCGTCTTCGGTAATTTGCTCGACGGGAAGACGACAGCGTTTGGCGATGACGCGGGCGATGTCGGTTTTGCTGACGCGGCGGGGACGCGATCGCAACCTCGGCCCCGATTGTAACCGAGCTTCGGCACAGGCGCGATCGACTGCATCGATGGCTTTGTCGGGAAATCGAGAATCGCTGACGTAGCGTCCGCTGAGTTCCACCGCCATCGCCAGGGCGCTATCGTCGATCTTGAGGTCGTGATGGCGCTCGAACTGGATTCGCAATCCTTGTAAGATGGCGTGGGTTTCTTCTGGGGTGGGTTCTTGTACCCAAACGACTTGAAAGCGGCGATCGAGTGCGCCGTCTTTTTCGATAGTTTGGCGGTACTCCCGCACCGTCGTCGCGCCGATACAGTGGATTTCCCCTCGGGCTAACGCCGGTTTGAGGATGTTGGCGGCGTCGCTGGCACCGCTTCCCCCGGCGCCCAACACGGTATGAATTTCGTCGATAAAAATAATCGTGTCGTCGCTGGAACTGGCTTCGTTGACGAGGGCTTGAATGCGTTCTTCAAATTCGCCGCGATATTTCGATCCTGCCAACAGCGACGCCATCGACACTTCCACCACTCGTTTCTCGGCGAGGGCTGGGGGCGCTTGGGGACTAGCCAGCCATTGCGTCAACCCTTCCACGATGCAGGTTTTGCCCACGCCAGGTTCTCCCACGAGGATGGCGTTGCGCTTGCGTTTCTGCATCAAAATGCTGGCGAGGGTGCGAATTTCCGCCTGTCGCCCCACCACGGGATCGAGTTGACGTTTTCGCGCCAGTTCCGTTAAATCCCGCCCGAAACAATCTAACAGCGGCGTCGATCGTTTGTTATTTTCGGGATAGAGAGAATCGCCATCGAGCATGAGATGGGGATCGGGGGGGAGAGGATCGAGATCCCAATCATCGCCGGGAACCGGGGCGTCTACGCCGTAAATGCCCAGTTCCGCTAAGAGGTTTTCCCAGGGGGCGTTGGGTAGCTCGAAGAGGGCTTGCAGGAGATGATAGGGGCGAACGGTGGGTTCGTCGATCGACTGGAGGGTGGAGATTTCTTCGGCGCGTCCGAACACCTCTCGGGCGGCGCGATCGCGGTGCATGATGCCCTGGTGAACGCGCACGGGCGTCGGACGGGCGATTTGCGATCGCAACTGACGGCGAAACTGGGTTCGATCGAGTCCCCAACTATCGAACCATTGTTGTAATACTTGAATGTCGCTTTTAAACTCTCGCTTTTGCAGGGGATTGTTGCGAATTTGCCGAGGACAAAAGCGTTCGAGATCGAGATCGCACAGCTTGCATAACCCTAGCAGCAGGTGGGCTGGGGAGATTTCGCTGGCATGACCGGATTTCGCTTCGATCGCGGCAATATTCCAAGCGAGTACGGTACTGGGCGCGTAAACTGCCATCCGACAAAACCAGTTGAGTGCGGGAACGGTCTATCTTGATTATGCACGAGGACATCGTGCGATTGAAGACTGTGAAGCGTTTTAGGGAGATGATGGTGCGATCGGGATGATGGGATGGGGAGAAACGGTTCACTGTCTTCACTTTTCCCTCTTCCCGAACTGGCGGCGGTGCGTGACGCGGTAACAGTCCATTAACCTGACTTCGACATCATTTCCAGCCCGCGTCACACACCCTACTTCACCTCATCATCTCCTCACCTCATCATCTCCTCCTTCTCTCTCGTAATAAGATAGGGGATTTTCCGCCACCCAGCCGAGATTGGAGTTGCTGCGAACCTCGAAATGGAGATGGGGTTGGGGACTGTCTGGGGTTCCGGTGGTTCCGACGGTCCCAATTCGATCGCCCGTTTCGACGGTTTGACCCTGACGCAGGTTAATCCTCTCGAGATGGGCGTAACGGGTTTGGCGTCCCTGACGGTGGTTGATGACGATGAGGTTCCCGTAGGGTTCTCGGGTTCCGGCAAAGGCGACGGTTCCGCCTTCGACGGCTCTCACGGGCGTCCCCACGGCGGCGGGTAAGTCGATGCCGCTGTGAAACACCACGGAGGTGCTGCGGGGCGTCAACACCCACCCGTAACCGACGATCGCCTCGACGGGGTTGGGTAGGGGATAGACCGCAAAGGCACTCGCCCGTTTTTCGGCGATGGGCGTTTCGACTTCTTCGGACAAGGGCGACCAGTTGACGCCCGGTACAAACGCGGTATTGGAGGGCGGTTGACAGCCGTTGGCCTCGAACAGGGTATCTGCCCGGACGTTGTATTCTTCGGCTAAGTCTTGCCAGGTCGTCCCGGCGGAAACGTCAATGCGAATGCCGTTGATGGGGGGAACGAGAATGTCTCGTCCGACGGGGAGTCGATCGCCCCGTAAGATGGGATTCATCCCCAGCAGTGTCGTGGGAAGTACGTCGTACTGGGCGGCGATGCTGTCGAGGGTTTCTCCGGGTGCGATGGTATGTCGCTGCAGTTGAGATAAAACTGAGGGCGGACAGGTATTTTGCGGCGTACCGATGCGGGGAAATCCCAATTCGGCATCGGATTGGGCGATCGATCGACCTCCCATCAACAGGGCGATCGCAACAGAAACCACGGAAACACGGCGAAAATTCACGAGTTTGTTCGAGTCAAAAATGAAAACGGTAGGGTGCGTGACGCGGCCGGAAAAGGTGGGCGAAGTCAGGTTAATGGACTGTTACTGCGTCACGCACCGCCCCCTCATCACAAATCCCGGTGCGTAAACGGTTTGGCATCCCGTCCGGCGTAGGTGGCGGCGATGTGACCGTCTCCGACAGCTTGATATTTATAGGTCACAAGCCCGTCTAAGCCCACGGGACCGCGTGGGGGGAGTTTTTGGGTACTGATGCCCACTTCCGCGCCGAATCCGTAGCGGAAACCGTCGGAAAAGCGGGTCGAGCAGTTGTGGAACACGCCTGCGGCATCCACTTGGCTGAGGAAGGTATTTGCGGCGTCGTCGTTTTCGGTAACGATGGCGTCGGTATGGCGAGAACCGTAGGTGTTGATGTGGTCGATGGCGGTTTCGATCGAATCCACGACGCGCACGGACAACACGAGATCGTTATATTCGGTGCGCCAATCTTCCTCGGTGGCTTCTGTCATATCTGCGATTTGACGCGCCGCTGCATCCCCGCGCAGTTCCACGCCGCGATCGCGCAAGGCTTGGGCGGCTTGGGGTAAGAAGGTTTGGGCAATGTCGCGGTGAACCAAGAGGGTTTCGGTGGCATTGCAGGCGGCGGGATATTGGACTTTGGCATCGACGGCGATCGAAACCGCTTTTTCGATGTCTGCTGCTGCGTCCACGTAGACGTGACAGATACCGTCGGCGTGACCTAATACTGGAATCCGGGTGTTTTCCTGCACGAACCGGACAAAGGCGTTGGAACCGCGCGGAATAATCAAATCCACGAATTCGTCGAGTTTGAGGAGTTCGGCAATTTCTTCCCGCGTCGTCAGCAGTTGAATCGCCTCGGGTGCCAGTCCGACGTTGTTCAATCCGCGATGGATAGCGGCGACGATGGCTTGACACGATCGCACGGCTTCTTTTCCGCCTTTGAGGATGGCACCGTTTCCGGATTTTATAGCCAAACTCGAAATTTGAATCACGGCGTCGGGACGCGCTTCGAAGATGACGCCGAGAACGCCGAGGGGACAGGTGATGCGTTTGAGAACGAGTCCGGTGTCCAGTTCTCGGTGAAGTTGTACGGCACCGACGGGATCGGGGAGGTTGCCGACGCCGCGCACTCCTGCGATCGCGCCGCGCAGTTTGGTTTCGTCGAGTTTGAGGCGATCGTAGAGGGGTTTGGGGATGCCGTCGGTTTTGGCGGCTTCGCAGTCGGCGGCGTTGGCGGCTAGGATTTCTTCTGAGGCGGCGTCGAGGGCGTCGGCGATCGATTCGATCGCGGCGTTTTTGTCAGTGGTGGACAGGGTTCCGAGATGTCGCGCCGCTTGCCGGGTTTGGCGGGCGCTGTCGGCGAGGGAGTCTGATGCGATAGCAGAAACGGTCATCGTGTTCGATCGAGGGGGCTGAATCGTTGGATTACTCTTTCTTTAGTGTACCGTCTGAGGGGGTAGGGCGATGATGGGGTGGGGTAGGGGCGACGATGGGGTGAGTCGATGGACTTTGATAGTTTAGAGTCTGATTTTTAAGTTTTTTTATATTGTCTAATCTGTTTTTTCTATCGTTAGCATTCTGCATATAACAAGTAATTATTTTTTTATGTTTTACGGCTTAAATTTATAGAACAGTCAAAGAAAAATGCTATTTAAATACCAGAAATAAACACTTCGATCCTTCCTGTAAGGATTCCATCTTGATGTGAGTGCAGTCCATGACGCGACTTCAGCAGTCGATCCTTGATAATTGAGAGTCGTAATCGTAGGGTGCGTGACCTAAAAACAGGAGAAGTATCGTGCTTTACCGGCCAATCCGTCACGCACCGACTCTACAGCAACCTCCCTTTCTCCCCATCTCATTATCTCCTCATCTTCCGGTTGGGTGCGGTGCGTGACGCGGGAATTCCATTTTCTGGATTTCGATATCGTGGTTTCCCCCCCCCGCGTCACGCACCCTACGGCTGGCCGGCTTTCCCGCACGCCCCAACCGCCACTCTGAAAACAGCGCGATACAATAGAGAGACCTTAACAGAACTTCACACGCGATCTCATGGACTGTATCATCAACCGTCGAGCGCAATTTTCAGCCAGCCACCGATATTGGCTCCCCGAACTCAGTGACGCCGAGAATTTCAAGCAGTTCGGCGCTTGTGCGAAAGCACCGGGACACGGACATAATTACGTCCTCTATGTCTCTATGGCGGGACAACTCGACGAGTACGGGATGGTGTTAAACCTCTCGGATATCAAACACGATATTAAGCGGGAAGTCACCAGCCAACTGGATTTTTCTTTTCTTAACGAGGTGTGGGAGGAGTTTCAAGAGACGCTCCCAACGACGGAAAACGTGGCGCGAGTTATCTGGAATCGCCTCGCGCCTCATCTTCCGTTGGTGCAAATTCAGTTGTTCGAACATCCCGATTTGTGGGCGGATTATTTCGGAAACGGTGACGAAGCTTATCTGACGACGCGCACGCATTTTAGCGCCGCGCACCGTTTGGCGATTCCTGAGGCCAGTGATGAGGAAAATTACGCGATTTACGGAAAATGCGCCCATCCCTACGGACACGGACACAATTATCATATCGAAGTGACGGTAAAGGGCGAAATGAATCGTCGCACGGGAATGCTGGTCGATTTGGGCCAGTTGATGCAACTCGTCGAGGATCGCGTCGCGGAACCGTTCGATCATACGTTTCTCAATCTGGATATTCCTCATTTTGAGACGGTGGTTCCCACGAACGAAAATTTTGCTCTCCACATTTGCGATCTGTTGAAAAATCCTGTTCGCGAGTTGGGGGCGGAACTTTATAAAATTAAACTGATTGAAAGTCCTGGGAATGCTTGCGAGGTCTATGCAAGCCATGGGGAAGATGAGGCGAAGGCTTCGATCGACCGCGATTTGGTATCTACGAAATAAGGTTTGTTGTGAGAGCTTCGGCATCTCGAACAGAGATCCCCGGCATTTTGGAGATGCCGGGGATCTGGCAGTGTTCTGGTGTTAAATTTGTAAAAATGCTCTTTTCCCTGATTTGGGAGGCTAGAATAATTTAGCTTCAACGGTTTAACTTAACGGTTTCCGAGCTTGAGACGATCGACTGGCTAAATCGAGTATTCCTACAAAAACAACAGTTAAAATAGAACCGACGACTAAGAAAACTGACCACATGGTATGCCATTCTAAGATGCCTTCAAGTCCGGCGATTTCGTAAACGAATTTATTTGTATCGACCAGTTGTAGGGAGTTGTCGGACTGTCTCAGGAACAAAAAGTCATAATAGGGATAGCGATCGTTGCTAAACTGCCCACCTGTGAGGGAAACTAAGACGAATTCTCGACCGTTTTTAGCTGTGGCTTCGATGGCGATGCCTTGCAGGACTTTGGCTTGCTCTTCGTAAACCTCTGATTCGGGAGAATAGAGGGCGTTGGTGGATTCGATCGAATCGTAGAGTTTGGCGAGTTTGGCTAAGGACATTTGCGGTTCGATCGAGGTGAGGGTTCCCCGATCGAACAGTTCCACGAGTCCCCGCGTCGGATCGCAATATTCGCTGTTACATTTAGAAGAACCGCAATATCCCGAATTGCCCAACGGTTCCTGATAGCTGCGATCGCACAAAATCGCCGGATCGACTTGAAACACCGATCGACCGTTTGCCGTTTCTAAGGACGAAACTGGGGTAATCGACTCGATTTTCTCAAATTCTCTCACCTGCGACGGAACGCGGGGCGGTTGAAAAAAGTAACCCCAGTACAACCGCGCGAAGACGATCGCTGCAATACCACTCAACCCGGCGAAGGGGACGAACAGTCCGAGAAATCGCGTAAGCTGCCATTGAAACCCTCGATTTTGCATGGCGGGAGTCCCTCATTAACACTTTCGACGATCTACATCCCCACGGCCTCCGATTCCAGACGCCAACGCTAAACTAGCGATCGAACGACAATCTTATAGAAATTTTCGCAACAAAGGATCGATCGAGATGGTGCGTTTGAAACCGTGGCAGTGGGCGATTTTAGCCACCCCCATCGCCAGTATCGTGGCATTTTTACTCGTTTGTGCCGGACTCCAGATTCACAACTGGGGCATTAACTGGATTTGGGGAATCGTCGTTCTCCTCTTCGCCGGGTGGCGGTGGCTGTTGGTGAAGTGGACGAAACCGGCGATCGCAGAGGTGGAAGCCGTCGTCGCAGAAGTCAACGCCAAGCTGGAATCCGTCGCCGACACGGAAGCCACGGGAGGCGACGACGCCGCGCAACAAGTGGAACCCGCCTTGCAACGCATCCTCGAAGACTGTCGCGACGACGCGCCGATTTGGGAAGATTGGCAGCAGTTTTGGCAGCGATGTCAAGCGGTGGTGGTGGCGGTGGCGAACGCTTACCACCCGGAAGTCAAATATCCGCTGCTGAATATTTACGTTCCCCAGGCTTACGGGTTGATTCGGGGAACGGTGGACGATCTCGATCGCTGGATGCAGCAGCTTTCCCCGGTTCTCGGACAGGTAACGGTGGGACAAGCTTATCAGGGATACGAGATGTATCAGAAACTCGAACCCTCGGCGCGAAAACTTTGGAAAATTTGGAATCTGGCGCAGTGGGTTCTCAATCCGGCGGCGGCGTTGGCGCGACAAACCACGCAGAAATCGAGCGATCGCGCCACGCAACAACTCCTGGGGAATTTAAGTCAGATGTTGCGGGAAGCGGCGTTGCGAAACCTCGCCCAACAAGCGGTTCTGTTGTATGGCGGTACGTCTCTCCCCGGTTTGAATCTCCCCAGTTTGGAGATGGAAAAACCGCAACAGGTGGAGGCGAAGACGCAAACGCTGCGGGAAATTCTCGATCGATCTCAACCCAGGGAAACGGTGGAGAAAAAACCCGTGAACCTGCTGCTGGTAGGGCGCACGGGGGCGGGAAAAAGCAGCCTCGTCAATACCTTATTTCAGGCGGAACGGGCGGAGGTGGACGTTTTACCCAGTACCGACGAGGTGAAACAGTACGTTTGGGAAAGCGAGGAAGGCGAAACCCTGACGCTGTGGGATACGCCGGGATACGAACAAGCGAAGCGCCAGGAGTTTCGGGAGTTGGTGTTGGATTACGCGCGAACGGCGGATGCGGTATTGTTGGTGACACCCGCCCTCGATCCCGCCTTGCAGATGGATGCGGATTTTTTGCGGGATTTGTCGAAGGAAATCGAGGATTTACCGACGATCGCCATCGTGACGCAGATCGATCGATTGCGTCCGATTCGCCAGTGGAATCCGCCTTACGATTGGGAAAGTGGCGATCGACCCAAGGAAAAGTCGATTCGCGAAGCGACGAACTACCGCCGGGAAGAGTTGGGAAGTCTCTGCACACAAGTGCTTCCGCTGGTGACGCGAGACGAGAAAACTGGGCGCAGCCCCTGGAACGTCGAGAGGTTGTCGGTGACGGTGATGGAGGCGATCGAACCGGCGAAACAGTTGCGGTTGGCGCGGTTTCTGCGCGATCGCGAGGCTAAGGTTCGGGCGGCGGCGAAGACGATCGATCGCTATACCTTCCAAATGGCGACAACTCAGGGCGTCACCACGTTTTTGAAAAGTCCAGTTCTTCAGTTTATTTCCACCCTCACCACCGGACAACCGACGCTGGCGTATCTCCTCGCCGAACAGATTCCCGTGGAACAGTTACCTATCGTCATCGGCAAACTTCAGATGGCTTACGACTTGTTTTCGCTGTTAAGTTCGGGGGATTCCAACATTGGCAATTTCGATTTGTTGTCCTTGTGGCCGGTGTTGTTAGACAACCCGGAACCGCCCGATCGCAATGCTTGGGCGTTCGGTCATGCGTTGGTGGAATATTGGACGCGAGATTTGTCGATCGAGCAGTTTCGCGATCGATTTGAATTCTATTTTCAGGAGCCAGAAAAATCCCGATAGGCTGTGTTGCGGCGTCGATCTTCACGTCCAGAGACACAGAGGACACAGCGGACACAGAGCGGTTTTTGCCAGGTCTTCGGAGTTTGAGGCCATCGGCGGATTTTAGACGATTTCGTATTCTCTATAACCAATGACCCGGAGATCCCCGGCATCTCCAAGATGCCGGGGATCGGGGATTCATATACATATTTGATGTTTTTTGTCAACTCCCCCCATCTCGAAAAGTTGTCTGCACCACGGAGGGATGGAGTCTGACGCAAAAATTCCCTAAAAATTCCCCGTAGAAGCGTTTCCAAAAACGTCTCTACGGGGGTCAGCCAACGAACGGAATTCGGTAATTTACCACTTCAACAGGTTGAACCGTTCCATATCGATGGTGTCGCGGTTGCGGTAAATCGCCAGGACGATCGCCAAACCCACCGCAGCTTCGGCGGCGGCGATCGTAATGACGAAAACCGAAAACACCTGTCCTTTCGCGGCTTCGTCCAAATAGTTGGAGAACGCCATCAAATTGAGATTGACAGCGTTTAACAACAGTTCGATCGACATCAACACGCGAATCGCGTTACGGCTAGTAATCAAACCGTAGATGCCGATACAGAAAAGCGCAGCCGCAAGGAGTAAATAATACTGGAGTTGCAGTTCCATTAATTTTCTCGTGATTTTCTCGAGTGACGAATTGCGAAAACGAAGGTGACGCTAAACCAAGTTGAGGCTGAGCCGATCGCCCGTCAGGAGTTGTCTGAAGCCGAAGAAGACTCACCAATAGCGCCGACGGGTTCGCGAGGACGCTCCGGCAAGCGGAACACCACTTCGCGCTCGGCGTCCGTCTCTTCAGGAACGAACTCGCGACGTGCCAGAACGATCGCGCCAATCATCGCAATTAACAGCAACACCGACGCCAGCTCGAAGGGGAGCAGAAAATCGCTAAAGAAGTGTTCGCCCAAGCGAATCGCCGTGCTTTCGATGGGGGCGATGCTATCCAACACCGCCCACGAGGTCGATCGCACCATCGTCGCCAACAGAGCGAACAGTCCCACACAGACCAAAGCGGTAGCCCCTTTGCGGAACCAGGCATTTTTCATCGGCTGGAACACTTCCGTTTTGTTCACCAGCATGATGGCGAACAAAATCAGTACGTTAATCGCACCGACATAAACCAACACTTGGGCGGCGGCCACGAAATCCGCGTTCAGCAGCAGGTACATCCCCGCAATACTGATAAACACGCCCCCCAACAAAAAGGCAGAGTAGACGATATTTTCCAACAGCACCACACCCAGAGCGGTGACGATCGTCGCTGCTGCCAAAACTGCAAACGAAACGAATTGAACGCCTTCGGCTAAATTCACGACTTTTTCCTTATCTCTTGTCTTGTGCGAACGGGGTCGAGCGACGGAACGGGAATCCCACCCGTTCCGGACTTCCTATTGACGAGTTTCTAGTTTTTCTCGGCATCAGAAGCCGCATCGTCTCGATCGCCCTTTTCCCGTTCTAATTGTTCCAGAATTTGCTCCGGACGTTGACCGGCCCGTTGAGCGCCTTTGGGCAAATCGTGGGGGTCGTTGACGCCTTTCGGCAGGTACGCCAACTCGCGCATCGGCGTCACCATCGGGTCGAGGGTGACTTTTTCCGGCAAGCGACCCAAGGCCACGTTGTCGTAGTTCAACTCGTGGCGATCGTAAGCACTCAATTCGTACTCTTCCGTCATCGACAAGCAATTGGTGGGGCAGTACTCTACGCAATTTCCACAGAAAATACAAACCCCGAAGTCGATGCTGTAGTGGTTGAGTTTCTTTTTCTTTTGTTCTTTATTAAATTCCCAATCCACCACGGGCAGGTTGATCGGGCAAACCCGGACGCAGACTTCGCAGGAAATGCACTTATCGAACTCAAAGTGAATCCGACCGCGATACCGTTCCGACGGAATCAGCTTTTCATACGGATACTGTACCGTCACCGGGCGGCGGCTCATGTGGTCGAAGGTAACAGACAACCCTTGACCGATGTATTTCGCCGCTTGAAACGACTCTTTAGCGTAGTCGCTGACTTGTTTGAGGAACTTAAGCATGGTGTTCTCCCTATCTATCTCGTTGTCTCATGCGATATCTCACGCGATATCTGACGCGATCGCGGACAACTGCACGAAAAACTGGTTTAACCGCCAAACGCTACGGGGAAGGCCAGCTTCAACCCAGCCGTAATCAGCAGGTTCGCCAGGGAAACCGGAAGCAAAAACTTCCAACCGAGGTTAAGCAATTGGTCGATACGAACCCGAGGCACCGTCCACCGCAGTAAAATCGCCAAGAAGACGAGGAGGTAGGTTTTCAGCAGAACCATCGTGATGCCGAGGGATGCTGTAATCACTTGCACCCAAGGGGACATTTCGTTCAATCCCAACCAGCCCGCGATCGCTTCGACGGGAACGGGGAAACTCCATCCGCCCAAGTAGAACACAGCGAACAGCAGGGCGCTCAACACCAGGTTCACGTAAGACCCCAGGTAAAACAGGGCAAATTTCATCCCGGCGTATTCCGTCTGATATCCCGCGACGAGTTCTTCTTCGGCTTCGGGTAAGTCAAAGGGCAAACGCTCGGTTTCTGCCAGGGCAGCAATCCAGAAAATGATGAAGCCCACTGGCTGACGCCAGACGTTCCAACTGAGAATACCGTAACCCGATTGCTGTTCCACGATGTCGATGGTGCTGAGGCTGTTCGACATCATGACGATCGCCAGAACCGACAACGCCAGCGGAATTTCGTAGCTGATCGACTGTGCGGCAGCCCGCAACCCCCCGAGAAGGGCATATTTGTTGTTAGACGAGTAGCCGGACATCAACAGCCCGATGGGGGTAATGCTGGACAGGGCAATCCACAGAAACGCCCCGATTCCCAAATCGGTAATGACGAGGTTCTGTCCGAAGGGAACGATGAGATAGGACAGAAACACGGGAATCACCACCAACGCCGGGCCGATGGTGAACAGCCAGGGATCGGCGCGGTTGGGGATGATGTCCTCTTTGAACAAAAGCTTTACGCCGTCGGCGACGGGTTGCAGGGAGCCGAGAGGACCGGCGTATTCGGGTCCGATGCGCTGTTGTGCGGCGGCGGAGATTTTCCGTTCCAACCACACCGCCACCAGAACGCCCACCGTTGCCACAACGAGCATCAGCAACATGGGCAGGGGCATCCACACGACTTTCGCGACTTCCGGGGGTAAACCGAAGTTCGTGAGTAGGTCGATGAGACTGCCTTGAAGGTCAATTCCTGATTCCATATTGACGGATAAAATATGAAGATTTTTTACCAATACTTTTTCTAGTGTACATTGCAAGGTGAGAACAAACGGCCGCCGGACTCATAAGAATTACTACTCATTTCGGTTGAAGTCGATGATGAGGGTGCAATCGGGATGACAGGATGATGATGCGATCGGGGTGATGAGGTGATGCGACGATTGGCGATGGCGCTGCTTGTATGTGGGCTGTGGTTGGCGGGATGTCAGCCCCAGTCGCCCCAACACGCGGAAACCGCCCGCGTGGTGCGGGTCGTCAGCGGTCAAACGGTGGAAGTGGAATTAGCCGGAGCGGTGGAAAGGCTGCGCCTCGTCGGTCTCGACGCGCCGGATTTGCGACAAGTGCCGTGGGGTGAGAACGCTAAAAAGGCTTTGGAAGAAGATGTGGGCGGGAAAACGGTACGGCTGGAATTCGATATTGAGACCCGCGATCGCTTCGATCGACTCCTGGGCTACATTTGGCTCGACGGACAACTCATTAACGAGCGATCGATCGCCCGCGGCCATGCTTTGTTCGTCTCCCGTCCCCCAAACCTCAAATACGATCGCCGACTCCAACCGGCCCGCGATCGCGCCCGCATCCTCGGCCTCGGCATCTGGAATCCCGACAACCCCATGCGCCAAACCCCCTCAGAATTTCGCCAGCAAAACCGTAACGACCCCTAGGGGGCGTGTTTTGCCGCGAACAGTCAGCCGTCAACCGTCAACTGGCTACCGGGGATCGGGAATTTAAATACATATTTCGTGGATTTTGTCAATACCAGATCTCGAAAAGTTTTCTGCACCACCGAACAGTCAACAGTCAACAGTTTCTCCCTTGTTATCCCATCATCTCCTCATCCCACCATCTCCTCATCCCCTCATCCCCCTCAACGGGGATACCAAAACATACCTTTAATGCCCTCGGGATCGGACATAAAGCCTAAACCTCGGTAAAAATCGACCACGTGAGGATCGGCGAAGAGGGTGATATTACTAATATCTTCGCGGCGGAGCTTACTTATTAAATAGTTCATCAAGGCACGGCCGAGGCCTTTACCTTGGAATTCCGGTCGGATGGCCACGTCCCAAACCGTGGCGTTGAAGGCATAATCGGAAGTCGCGCGAGCGAAACCGATCAATCGCTTTCTCGCGCCTCGAACTTCCCACATCGACACGACGAGGAAACTGTTTTCGAGTGCGCGGCGCACTTTGCGGAGTGGGCGACGGGCCCAACCCACCGAATCGCAGAGTTCCTCAAGTTCGTAGAGGTCGATACTGCGATCGGTACTAAAGAAGATCCGGCTTTGCGTGCCTAAACGCTCGATCGTCCCGGGTGCTGCGTACTCTTCCAAGGACAGCGCGTTCGGCGACGGAGCCGGATCGGAACTACTGAAAATGCTTTTCCAAAAACCCATGCAGGCGTGGTAATGGTTAGTAGAAGTTCGCGAACGGGATAGTTGCCCTAGAGCTTCATTATATCTGGGGATTGCCTGTTCCAGGCTACGACGCCGCACAAATCTACGATCGTCGTCTAGCTCAGCCAGGACGAACGACTTGACATCGAGCGCGGTCGGCGGGTATCCACCCGTAACGCCCGAACCTCCAACTCTGTGTCGATCGCCTAAAGTAGAATAGCGTTCTTTACGTTATCCGTTGTGGTTGCATCTGACAAAGCTGCCCTCTCTCCTTGGGGTGCCGTATCAAACGACGACCTGGCCAGTAATTGGACGATATCTATGGCTCCGGGCTTAAAATCATCTACCTTAGACCTGTTGAAACGCTTTAACCGAGCGTTTCCGCAGTTTTACGAGCAGTTTGTCAGTAGCGAGATCCAACTTCAAAATCTGAAGTTGGCCTATCATCTTTACAAAACTCGCCAAGCGGTCATCGAACTGCGTCCGGAAGGCCAGAAAAGCGCCCTACACTTCGCCTATCGCAATCAATCCTTTCTCCTCAGCGATATTTTCGGGGTGCTGGCGGCTTACGGACTGACGATTCACAGTTTGAGTTTGTACGGCCAAATCGCGCCGCCGATGCTGGTATTTATTAAGTTGGTGGTCTCTCGCGGTGGTCAGGCGCTGTCTGAGAAAACCTCTGAAAACGTAGCGCGTGCGATTCAGGAGGCGCTGGCGGGACATTTCGAGGTGGAAGAGATGTTGGCGGTGGAGTTCAATCTCGATGCGGGGTTGGAGGATGTGGAAACGGAGTTTTACGTCGATCCCGTGTTTCACCTTCCGGCGTTGTTAATCGAGGCAGACAACCAACCGGGTTTGTTTTATAAGGTGATGTATGCCATTTGGCAAGAGGATTTATTGGTCGTCAACGCGAATTTGTTGGTGTGGCGCGGTCGCACTCGGTTGATTTTGTATTTACTCGGCCCGAACGAATGCGCGATTCCCGATTATTTGGGCAATCAAATCGCCGAAAGCGTGCGTCAGCGTTTGTTGGGAAGTTCTTGATTTTGGGGGATGTGGTTGAAACTCAGCTTATCGAAAAGGAATTCCGTATCACTCGAATTTGAGAACCTTCATCGTGCAGAAATTGCGTCTTAAATCTAAAATTCAATACTTATCGACGGGTTCGCTGTATTCAAACAAACACCTGTATTTTTGGAATTAAAAAACATTTTTTACTGTTTTTCTGGTAAGCTAAAAACATTTTTTGTGCAAAATAAATCGAGATTTCCGCAGTTTTATTTAATAAAAAACGCTGCGGAAATCATTTTAAAATCCTCTATTTTTCCTATTTCGGCTGTAAAAAAAAACTTAACCTATCTTTTCCAAATACGCCTCGACGGTATTTTTCAACAACATCGCCACCGTCATCGGTCCGACTCCCCCCGGAACCGGGGTGATGAAACTGGCGTTTTCTTTGGCCGACTCAAAATCCACATCGCCGACGAGTTTCGAGTTCCCTTCACCGTCCGTAATGCGGTTGATTCCCACGTCCGCAACGATCGAACCCGGTTTCACCATATCCCCCGTTATCATCTGAGGGCGACCCACCGCCGCCACCAGGATATCGGCGTTGCGAATCACCTCGGGGAGATTTTGCGTTTTCGAGTGGGCCACCGTCACTGTGGCGTTGGCTTCGAGTAACATCAACGCCATGGGTTTTCCGACGAGGATACTGCGACCGACGATAACCGCGTTTTTCCCTTTGGGGTCGAGGTCGTATTCTTTCAACAGTGCCATGACCCCCGCTGGCGTGCAACTGCGAAGTCCCGGTTCGCCGCGCATCAACCGTCCCATATTGACGGGATGAAGTCCGTCGGCGTCTTTGTCGGGGTCGATTTTCAACAGCAGCGATACGGCGTCGAGGTGGTCGGGGAGGGGCAGTTGCAGTAAGATACCGTCAACGCGATCGTCGGTGTTGAGGCGATCGATCTCCGCCGCAATCTCTTCAGCGGAGGTATCGGCGGGAAAGTGACGACCGAACGACGCAATTCCCACTCTCTCGCAAGACCGCTCTTTATTGCGAACATATACCGCACTGGCGGGGTCGTCGCCGACTCGCAACACCGCCAAACCCGGCGGCCGCTTTCCGCTTTCAACTTGCGTTTGAATTTGCGATCGAAGCTCCCCTTGAATCTTTTTCGCGAGGGCTTTACCGTCTAAAATGCGAGTCGTATCCATTGACGATCGAGTCCGTGCAGTTGAACTTCAATACCCTATCATTTCCTTCTGCGGTGCGACGCAAAGTTTTACCCTTCTTTCCGATTCTCCTGGTGTTGGCTGGGTGCGGCGTCGGCGTTGAAATCACACCGATTTCCGAGTTAAGCGGTTCCGGGGAAAATTCCCGTGCCAATTTAGAGGACAATACAGAGGCGATCGTGCGCGGAACGACGATCGATCTCGCTCCTTTTGTCGAAGGCGGTGCGTATCAACTCCAAGACGACACGGGGACGCTGTGGGTGTTGTCGGACGAGGCGCTTCCGGAAGTGGGACAACCGCTTCAGGTGACGGGAACCTTAGTCGATCGATCGATTCCCATCAACGGCGTCGATTATGGAGAAGTTTACCTCAAAGAGAGCGATCGCCAACCCGTAGAAAAATAACAGTTCCCAACTCGCTAACTTCCCCCATGAAACAAGTCGCAACCGCCATTCTCCACCGAGAGGGTAAATATTTACTGCAACTGCGCGACGATATTCCCCAGATCGTCTATCCTGGCTTTTGGGCGTTTTTCGGCGGTCACATCGAAGCCAACGAAACCCCAGAAGCGGCGATCGTGCGAGAATTGTACGAAGAAATTCGCTATCGAACTTCGGACGTGACGCTGTTCGATCGATTCACCTTTTCCCCGGACCTGGTGCGTTACGTCTTTTACGCACCCTTGACAGTAGAACTCGATCGCTTAGTCTTGTGCGAAGGCTGGGATTTCGCCCTCTGGACACCGGAAGAAATCCGTCAAGGACAGCGGTATTCCCCCAAAGCCCAGGAAGTTAGATCGATCTCCCCACCCCACCAGCGGATTTTACTCGAATTCCTCGATCGCGTCGCCCCGGGTTTGGGGTGATGAGATGATGGGATGATGAGATGATGGGATGATGAGATGATGGGATGATGAGATGATGGGACGATCTGAAATTCTCTCCCCGGCTGGCTTACACTGTTCACTGTTCACTGTCAAAGGTGCGTGACGCGGGAAAGCCCATGTCAACGTCAAAAAAGACCATTTTGCAGCCCGCATCACACACCCTGCTACTCCGCTTTGAAAACGCTGTCGTATGAATCCTGCACTGTCTCAATTCGGTCAACAAATGTCCCACCTCACTGGGGTGCGGGCAATTATGAAAGATATTATCGAAACCTTGCAAAGTGGAAACGCCCAGGATTTCATTAATTTAAGTGCGGGAAATCCGGTGATTTTGCCGGAAGTCGAGCAGATGTGGCGCGATTGTACCGCCGAACTTCTCAACAGTTCCGAATACGGCGAAGTCGTCTGTCGCTACGGTTCCAGTCAAGGCTACCAACCCCTTGTCGATGCGGTTCTCGATGATTTTAACCGTCGCTACGACTCGGATTTGACTTCAAAAAATATCTTAATTACCCCCGGTTCTCAATCCATTTACTTTTTCGGGGCGAATGCCTTTGGCGGCTATACCCAAAACGGAACTTTGAAAAAAATCGTCTTACCGCTGAATCCCGACTATACCGGATACGGCGGTGTCAGCTTGGTTCCCGAAGCCGTGGTGTCTTATAAACCCACCTTAGACATAGACGAAGCCAACCACCAGTTTAAATATCGCCCGGATTTCTCCCAAGTGGATATCGGGGCAGATACCGGATGCGTCATTTTTTCTCGTCCCTGCAATCCTACCGGAAACGTTCTCAGCGACGAAGAAGTGGCGAAAATCGGCGAACTCGCCGCCGCTTACGAAGTTCCGGTTCTCATCGATTCCGCTTACGCACCCCCGTTTCCGGCGTTGAACTTTACGCCGATGACCCCGAAATTCGGCGGAAACCTGGTTCACTGCATGAGTTTGTCGAAAGCGGGACTTCCGGGGGAACGGGTGGGAATTGCCATCGGTGACGAAGCGATTATCGAGGTGTTACAGTCGTTCCAGACGAACGCTTGCATTCACTCGTCGCGATACGGACAGGCGATCGCCGCTAAAGCCATTGCATCGGGACAGTTAGCCGAACTCTCGGAATCGGTGATTCGTCCCCACTATCAGAAGAAATTTGCGGTTCTCGAGGAAGCATTACAGCAGGCGATGCCGAAAGAGTTACCCTGGTTCTTGCATTGTGGAGAAGGGGCGATTTTCGCCTGGTTGTGGTTCCGCGATTTACCCATGACCGACAAGGCGTTTTATCAGGAACTCAAGAAAGTGGGGGTGATTGCGGTTCCCGGCGAACCCTTCTTCCCCGGTTTGCGGGAGGACTGGACTCACAAACAGCAGTGTTTGCGGATTAGTCTGACGGCGACGGTTGAGGAAATCGCTACGGCGATGCAGCGGATTGCAGAGGTGGCAAATCGCGTTTATTCCGCGTCTTTGGTGAGTTAAGAGGGCAAACCTGGTTTTTAAAGAAATTGGGTGATTTCTGCCCGAATAGAAGTGAGGCAGTTATCAGTTAAGAAAACCGGTTTTTCGTGGCAAGCTTCGGGGTAAAATCACAGAATCTCGTTAAAAACCGGGTTTCTGCGTTGAAAAAAACGGGTTTCTCGAAACTCTGTATCACCCCTGTTTGTTTTCCCTGGTTTCAAGTGTTTTGGGAAAAATTAAGATCCGTGAATTTACGTTTTTTTAAAAAAACTCCTCGAAATTAAGGTTTTGATAAATTTTATAGGCAATTCGCCAAAAATTCGCCACAATAGAAGTAACAGCATTTGGCTGGATGGCTGTATTCTTGCTGTGTTAGCGTTGTAGCGATCGCGATCGCATCGGTTTAACAGTCCCCGTTTTCCTGAAGCCATCCGCAGAAGGACTCGGGAACAAAATCCATCGGGGCAACGACTGATTAAGATAGGGTGCAAAATATCGGCGTGCGCGATTTTGCTGAACTCCCATCGAACTTGTCGATCGAGAGTCTCGAAGCCGATGATACGCTGAGATCGATCGCATTTACCACCGAGGGACTCAGTTAAACGCTGCCTCGACTTTTCAACCCACTCATTTCACTGCTTTTGTAACTGTACTATTACCTTTGCGTGTCAGGGATTCCCTAGGAGATCGAACCCATGCCTTTAATTACTGGAACCGAAAACTCCGAAGCCCTTCTCGGTACCCTTGGAGACGATTCGATCGTGGGTCTCGATGGAGACGATAATATCCTGGGCGGCGAGGGAGACGACCTCGAATTTGGAAATCAAGGGAAAGACACTCTTAAAGGTGGAGACGGAGACGATACGCTGCTGTCGGGGAAAGACGACGACTATATCTTCGGCGATGACGGAAACGACGTAATTAGCGGCGATATCGGGGCGGATTTTCTAGAAGGCGGCGACGGCGAAGACATCATTTTCGGCAACAAAGACAACGACACGATCTTTGGTGGCGACGGTAACGATTTCCTCTTCGGCGGCGAAGGGGACGATACGATTTACGGTGAAATTGGCAACGACGTCCTCTCCGGTGACAAAGGTGCCGACGTTCTCATCGGTGGGACAGGTAAGAATATTTACGTTATTAATACCAACTCTGGCGGACCGTCTATTGAAGAGGCCGATCGCATTATCGGCTTTGACGGCGACGATAAAATCGCCTTAATGGGCGATGTCGATATTTCAGAAATTAACATCGCCTTCGTGCGTCCCGACCCCAATTCCAGTATGGGGAATTACGTCTTTTCTAACCTGAGAACGGGCGAGTACGTGGCGATCCTCGAAAACGTAACCGAAAGCGTTCTCACCGCAGATAGTTTCACCGACGATCTCACCCCCTCCGACGATCCCGATCCCGGGCCGCCCGATCCTCCGAGTAGCGGTGGCGACGAGGACGAGGACGATGGCGATGACGGCGGAACGGACGACGGTGGCGGAACCGATGACGGCGGCGGAACGGACGATGGCGGAACCGATGACGGTGGCGGAACCGATGACGGTGGCGGAACCGATGACGGTGGCGGAACCGATGACGGT
>NZ_JBNGCO010000005.1:0-33364 GCF_049974805.1 Baaleninema sp. | reverse complement strand
GGCGGCGACACACCCGATCCCACGAATACCGCCCCGACAGCATCCGACGGAAGCGCAACCACAGACGAAGATACGGCAGTCACGGGAACCCTAACCGCCAGCGACAGCGATGGCGACGATTTGACTTACAGTGTCGCCAGCGAACCGACGAATGGAAGCGTGACGATTACAGACGCTTCGACGGGAGCCTATACCTATACCCCCGATGCCGATTACAACGGCAGCGATAGCTTTACCTTTACAGCCAACGACGGTACGGAAGATTCCGAACCTGCCACGATTACCATTACCGTCGATGCCGTTAACGATGCGCCGACCTTTACAAAAGGTGCAAATCAAAGCGTTTACAACAATGTAGGAGCGCAGACAGTTACAGATTGGGCGACAGACATTTCTCCAGGTGCAACTGACGAGTCAGGTCAAACCGTAACGCTTTCGATTTCAAACGTAACATCGACAAATACGAATTTGTTTGCGAGCGCCCCAACAATTGATAACTCGGGAACCCTTCAGTACGAACCCACTTCTGGAGAAACCGGAACAGCTACGGTAACGGTTCAAGCTAAAGACGATGGTGGAACTGCAAACGGTGGGATCGACACGACGACGGAAACGTTCACGATTGAAGTCCAAACGCCGCCGCCGAACCCTGTCATCGACTTAAATGGTTCTGATTCTGGCGTTAATGCAAGTGCCACGTTTACAGAAGGTGATAGTGGCGAAATCTTTGGAACGGGTACTAGCCAGATCGATCCGGCTAAATTACAAGTTCTCGATCCGCAAGAAGATATTAAAACTCTAAAAATCACTCTGAGTCCTTGGACAGATAAAGACGGTGGTGCAGACTTAGAAATCGATGACAGTTCTGTCGCTCAAATTACCGCAGCGTTGTCAATTAACTCGACAGGGCCGACTCGCATTGTTACTTTGACATCCAGCGATCCTGCTACAACTACAGCAGAAGATTTTGAAAATATCTTGAAGACGCTGAAGTATACCAATCCGACAGAGGCCCCAGACACAACACCTCGAACTATTACGTTTGAAGCAACTGATGATGCAGGAAAGAGTACAACAACTGTGGCAACGATCGATCTGACCGTTGCGCCAGTCAACGACACACCGGAAATTAAAATTACAACACCGGGGCCGTATAGTGCAAATCAAGGATCTGCCTTTACGATACCCATTGATGAGTTTAAAGATGTGGATGCGGATGCTGCTAACGACACGATGACCGTTACAGTCTCCCTTACAGGAGATCCGAGTGGTACGTTAGCGATTTCGGGACTGACAGACTTAAACAGCGATCCGACTCAGTTGAAAGTTCAAGGTAGCTTAGACGCGCTGAACAGTGAAACGCTAACATATACGCCAGGAGCATCATCTGGTACAGCAACGTTAAGTGTAACCATCGACGATGGTGGAAACGGAGGAACAGTTGGGACACCTAGTACCACAACTGATATTGATGTCAATCTTCTATCCGCTAATCCTCCGCCAACGGTTACACCAAAAGATGACATTCCTGCAACTGTTAGCAGTGCGTTTAACCTCGATCTGACAACCATTATTAGTGATACAGACGCGCTCGATTTTTCAGCGACAGAGTTCAAATCCGTCTCAGATGGTTCAACACCGGGTTGGTTGAGTTTGAGCGGTTCTACACTCAGTGGAACGCCGACTAATACAGATATAGGCTTGATTGAAGTGACTGTGGAGGCTACTGACACAGCTAGTCAACCTGGCAGCGATACGTTTTACCTCGGTGTTGTTGATGAAGAATTAACTTCAGGAATCACTACAAATGATGACGAAATTAAAGGAGACAAGACAAAATCTGAATGGATAGATAGTTCCGGTGGAGACGATACTATCTATGGGGATTTTGATGGTAGCGACGGTTACAACGAACCAGATATAATAATTGGTGGAGAGGGGAATGACTTATTTGGATATCAGAATTTTGTAGGAAGCTCAACTATACAAAATGGTGTTAATGATAATGCTAGCTTGGAAGCAGAGATCGAAGCCAAACAGGGAGAGATTGACTGGATTCTAGATTTTGAAAATCTTGGATCTGGAGCAGGTGACAAGATATTATTCCAGAGTTACGGTACTGATGTGGATGGCTTTGACGATATTCAAACAACTGTTTTTAGTGATTCTAATCCTATATCAGCCACGTTAGATTCAGGAAAAGAAATTTTTGCCTATGATGATGGTAAGCATATATTCTTGTTTCGTGAGAAAGATGGCGATCTGAGCAATGGAAATGGGAGGATTATTGTTGGTTTGGCTGGATTAGGTGGCGGTTCGGTGACGACCCTGGCTGCAGATGACTTTGAGATTATTACCTAATTCAGAAACTTCTATATTCTCTATAAGGTATAGCTGAACCAAATCGCAGTTCATTCAAGAAACTGCGATTTGTTGTCAGAACGCAGCTAACGCCCCACCCGCTGGGCTTGCTGCGTCCCCGCCACCGTCGGCGCAACGGGAGAATCGTCAGGGAAGGACGAGGTGGGTTTAGCAAAATAGTCGTACACTGTCGCTGACATCTGACGGATTAAATCGGCGGCGCGATCGTCCTCGTCGGGACGCTTGACGATCGCCACCATTAAATATCGCTTTCCGTTGGGAAGATCGATCGATCCCGCATCCGCCAACACCGATCGCAAATTCCCGGTTTTGTGGGCGATAAACGCCCCCTCCCCCAACCCCTGGGGAAGTAACGCATCGTTGACGGTCTGCGACATAATCCGCATCATGCGATCGCGACTGCGCATCGACACCAACTCCCCTCGTTCCAATTGTCCCAACAACCCCAGCAACTCCTGGGGCGTCGTCGTGTTGGTTCCTTCCAAATCCGGTAAGGGATTGCGAATCGTCGTTTCCGTCAACCCCCACTCCCGAAACTGGTCGTTCAACACTTTCATCCCACCGAGTCGATCGATCAACATATTCGTCGCCGTATTGTCGCTGTCGATTATCATCGACGACGCCACCTCCAAAATAGGATACCGAGTTCCGGGGGCGTCGTACTGCATATATCCCGACCCTCCGGCGATGTGAGACTCCTCCATCGTCAAAGTTTCCTCGAGGCGCACCGTTCCCGCGTCCACAGCCCGGAAAAACGCCACCAAAATCGGCACCTTAATCGTACTGGCGGAGGAAAACGACAGGGTATCCGAAAGGCGCACGTAGTCCCCCGTCGCCACCTCCACCACCGCCACCCCAGGCGTCAACCCCGGATACTCCGCCGCCACCTGTTGCAACCGTTCCTTTAACCCCGTCAACTCCTGTCCTAACGAGAGTTCCGGCGACCATCGCGCCACCGGTTGCCCTTGAATCCCGTCAATAGTTTCCTCAGACTGTCCCGATAACTCCGCCTCCGAGGGCATCCACAACGACAGCATGGTTCCGGCGATCGCACTCAACCCCACGCCGACGATCGACAGCCGCATCACGTACAAAAACGGGGTCAAAGCGGGCGGTAGCGGGCGCTTGGAGGTGGGTCGGCGACGGGAACGACGCCCCCCCGCGCGAGCGGATTTCGCCGCCGTTTTCGGGGCAGGACGGGGCGCTCTCGCCGATGGCTTCGAGGGGGGCGCCGGCGATCGCGTCGGCTTCTGAAACCCAGACGGACGGGGCGGCGTGAATTCCGACGGACGCAACGGCGGCAAAGGTTCCGAAGGCTGGCGGCGCAGCGTCGGTTCCGGCGGCGGCGAGGTGGGTCTCTGGAAGGATTGAGGTTGGGGAGGAACCGGGGGTTTGGGCGGTGACAGATGCGCCCCGGCGTTGCGAAGGGGCGGTAAATCCGGCGAGGGTTTCCCCGATTTCGATCGACGCTTGGACATCGGCGTGACGCGACTCGAAGATGGAGACGTATTTTCGTTTAAGCGATTGCGCCACTGGCGACGCATCCAAGCACTACCGGCGTTGCGACGTCGTGAGGGGGAGGGTCGATCGAAAAAATTGGGCATGGTCGGCGTCAGAAAGACAGAAACAACGGCGATTCGCCTCTACCTCAAGTTAAGGGATTCAGAGCGCGATCGGCAATTAACCAACAGTTTGCCCAGATAATTTACTGGGATTTCGGCGAAGTGTGAGAAATTGCCCATTCCATTTGTCGGACAATGCCTCGCAACATGGCCACCTCCGTTTCCGAGAGACGAGCGCGGTTGTAGAGGCGGCGAAACTTTTCCATTCGCGCTTTGGCAGTGTGAGGATAAAGGTAGCCGATATCGAGTAAAAGTTTCTCGAAATCTCGATAGTAGGCTTCGATCGCGTCGGCGGTGGCTTCGGGATCGTCAGTTGCAGGGGTTGGGTTTGACGAGTCGGCGTCAGACCGAACCACGGTATCGTACAGTTCGTAAGCGCACACCGCCACCGATTGCGCTAAATTGAGCGAAGCGTAACTGGGACTGGAAGGAATGCGAAGGAATCGTTGGGCGTAGTTGAGTTCTTCGTTACTCAAGCCGCGATCTTCGCGACCGAAGACCAAGGCGGAGGGAACTCCCAACAGCCAGGGTAAAACCTCCCGAGGGGTTTCAAAGTGGGTGGGAAGGGATCGATCGCGTCCGGCGGTGGCCACGACTCGCTGACAGCCTTTTAAGGCAGCGGGTAGACTTTCCACACACTGGGCGTTTTCCAGAATCTCGGCCGCGTGAACCGCCATTTGTCGCGCCTCGTCGCCGAGATGGTCGCATTGAGGGTTTACCAGAACCAGCCGATGGAGTCCCATATTTGCCATGACGCGGGCGATCGATCCCACGTTCAACGCCCCAGCGGGTTCGACGAGGACGATTGCGATTGGGGACAAAGCCGTTGGTTCCATTCCACTCCCGATCGATCTTGCTTCAAAATTTCTCCAAACGTATACATTATGGGTCGCAAGTACAGGAAATCGAACCTTCCCATGAAAATTTGTCCCGTGTGTCAGCGTCCGTTTGCATGGCGCAAGAAATGGGAAAACTGCTGGGACGAGGTGAAATGCTGTTCCGAACGCTGTCGGCGACGGCGTTGATGATGGGATGATGGGGTTATGGGGGCGAGATCCCCGGCATCTCCAAGATGCCGGGGATCTGTTTCGTCGATCGATTTCGTTTAAGATATTGAAATGGAGATCGGTTTCGGGGACTTTTCTAGAGGGTATGAAGACTTCCTTCCTGACCGTCAACGAGCCTACAGGTATAATAAACGGGAGTTTTCGAGTCTTCTCTCTTGGGATTGGGATCGCTCCATTCGTCGGACTGTCTTTGGCTTCTAGTCTTTGATATCTAGCTCTCGTATAACCCAAATCACGAAATATGGTTTCTCACCCTCAAAAATCTTCACCGAATCCGCTCGTTTCAAATCTCAAACGGCAAGTCAAGCGATTGCTTTATCCTCGACGCACTCAACTTTACTGTGTCGGAACTGCGAAAAGTGGAACTCATTCGATCGCTGCGATTTTTGACGATTCGGTTCGATCTCAACACGAAGCAGGTGGAGAAGAAGCGATCGATCGAATTTTAGCGTTCCATGCCGGCAATCTGACTCAAGAAGAACTCAAACAATATGTCCGAAAGCGATCGAAGCAACTTTATCTAGAAATCGATGCTTCGCAAGTTAATTATTATTTTCTAGAAATTCTGCTTGAAGAATTCCCAAAAGCCAAGTTTTTAATCACCATTCGAGATTGTTATTCTTGGCTAGATTCTTTTATAAACGATTCTCTTCGGCGAGAAACGAGTCCTAAATGGATTAAATTCCGAAACTTACGATTCCAAGCTAACACTTTAACTCATCCCTCTGAAGAAAAAGTACTTCAAGAAAACGGACTTTATACTTTAGACGGATATCTATCTTATTGGGCGTCTCACAATCAAAAAGTTTTATCAACTGTACCGACTGAGCGGTTAATGGTTGTTAAGACTAAAGAAATCACGAACAAGGCTTATGAAATTTGTGAGTTTGCCGGATTCCCGTCAAGTGTCCTGCGTGTCGATCGATCCCATCGCTTTAAAAATCCGAAGAAATACGGAATTTTACAACAGATCGATCGAGAGTATCTAACATCTAAAGTCGATCGGCACTGTCAAGAACTGATGGAAAAGTTTTTTCCGAATATCAAAACACTCGAAGATGCAGGTTTGTAAGACTATGTAATTGTTGGAACGCTCCCCAGGCGAAAAATTCACGTTCAACGTAGCTCGAATAATGAGATAATAAGAAGCCGTGGCTTCTCATTAATTTGTACTAAATTCATGTCTGACTCGGTGCAACCCAAACTAATCGTTCACGGTGGTGCAGGAAGTTCCCTGCAAGGAAAAGGCGGTATCGACGCCGTTCGCCAAGCACTTTATCAAATTGTCGATGAGGTGTACGGGTTGCTGCGGGACGGGAAAAGCGCCACTGATGCAGTCGTTCGCGGCTGTCAGCTTCTCGAAGACAATCCCCGTTTCAACGCCGGAACGGGGTCGGTGTTGCAGTCTGACGGGCAAATTCGTATGAGTGCGTCGTTGATGGAGGGCATCAGCCAACGGTTTAGCGGTGTCATCAACGTCTCGCGGGTGAAGAATCCCATCGATATGGCGAAGTTTCTGCAAGGGGAACGCGATCGCACCCTTTCCGATATGGGGGCGGCGGAACTGGCGCGAGAACTCCATTTACCGATTTTCGACCCCACTACGGACAAACGCTTGAAAGAATGGTTGCAAGACCGTAAAGACAACTTTCAACGGAGTATGGCCAACGTCATCGCTGAAGACGAGGCGGGACGGGGGACTATCGGCGTGGTGGCGTTGGATAGCCAAGGTCGGATTGCGGCGGGAACTTCTACGGGAGGTAAGGGGTTCGAACGCATCGGACGAGTCAGCGATTCGGCCATGCCTGCGGGGAACTATGCCAACCGCTTCGCCGGGGTCAGTTGCACGGGAATCGGTGAAGATATTGTAGACGAGTGTTTGGCGGCGCGAATCGTGGTGCGGGTGACGGACGGGATGTCGCTGCAAGAGGCGATGGTGCGATCGTTCGAGGAAGCGACGGAAAACCAACGGGATCTCGGTGCGATCGCCCTCGATGCCCAAGGTAACATCGCCTGGGGTAAAACCAGCGAAGTGGTATTGGCAGCTTACACCGACGGCGAAACGCGGGGAGACAGTCTCGAGGCGGAAAACGGAACGGTGGTGTTTGTGGTGTAGTCTCAGTTACCGCGCAGTTGCTTGTAACAGTTCTTGCGCCAGCGACTCGACTTCCGAGGCGTCTTTGGCAAAGCGACAGTAGGGAATGGCGTGCGTCCAGGTGTGGTAAAACGATTCGTTTTTGTAGTAGGAATTGGCTAAAAAGACGTTTGGAATGCCCATCAACACGGCCAAAATATGGGCGTGAAGGCGGTTGGTGACGACGAGTCGATGGCGCTTGAACTGATACAGTCCGTTATGTAGGAACTTCCAAGATTTGAGGTGAAGTCCCGCCCGATGAGCATCTTTTAAATCGGGTACGTCTGGGTGGAATCGACTCCACAGTTGCCGGGTTCCCCACTCCCAGGGAATGATATCACCTCGTTCCCAGCTATCTCGGAACAACCATGTCAAACCTTCAAAAGTATAGGCCGGCTTGACATTTTGATAACGATAGGATGCCCAATCCTCTTGAACGACATTCGGCAAGTTCAAACGAGCGGGGGAAGATTTTGCATTGAATTCTTTATCTTCCCGACAGAGATATAGAATACTCTTTTGGCGTTGGTAGTTGGCCGAAAGTCCAGCGGTTCCTGCAAGTTGCATCGCCATGTCGGGAACTTTTAAAATTTGGCATCGATCGAAATATTCTTTAGCTAATTGATAGCTAACATCTTCGCGAGTGCAAATTGTTAAATCACTGTGTTGGTTGAAGACTTTTTTGGCCTGTTCTAGACGCTTCGGCCATCTAAAGTGAATGGTTTGGGGGAAAATAATAATTTTTCGATCGGGATAATTGCTAACAATTTTTTCGTAAAAGTCTTGATAGTAAACCCACAGGTCTCCAAGATTTCCGCCGCCATGCAAAAAAATCGGACTGTTCTCGGATTTAGATTGCAAGGCCGCATCGGAAAAACCGTCAACAGTACAGACGTAATTAATCCGAATTTTTAAAACTTGTCGAAGACAAAGAATCGCTCCCAACCAAATCATATGATCGCCAACGTTGTAATGATCTGGATATGATAAAAACGCACATTCTTTAATGTCTTTTAGGGGACTTAACGCTCGATGTAACTCATCTTTAATTGCTAAGGGGGTGCTGTAAGCTTTCACGATCGCTCGGTTCTCCTAAGTTTAGAAAAAATAGAAAAATATGAAATTACCGATTTTATGCTATGAATTTAAAAATCGATAGTATAAAAATATATCTCGATAAGGAATGCTTGAAACGCCCCATTTCAAAAATTTATCTGCAAGTTTATAAGTGAGTTTTTTTAAGGGGAGATTCAGTTTTTCGATTTCACACAAGTGCTTTATTCGATGACTTTTAATTCCCATATAATGAAGATAAGTCAATCGCTTGCCTTTGTCGTATAAAATTCGATCTTTTTCTTCAAAATGCTTCGACGTAACGTTACAACCAGTTTTGTAGGGTGAGCTATCCTCTTCCAAAGTAAAGTTATATAATTTTAACTGTTTTTTGAGCGTCATGTAATTAATTGTGGTTTGTTCGCTGAGTTGGCGAACTTCTTCAGTTTTCCACGGTGTTTTAAAAATCCGCGCGTCTCCCGCTTCCGCTTCGGTGAGGAAATCGGATAAATCTTCTTCGGTAAACATTTGACGCCGCGACGCCCAAAATCCGCCGCAGTGGAAGCGTTTGGCAAGCTCGTCTTTTGAAGAATATTGGTCTTTGAAAGCCTCAAAAAAGTAGTCAACTGTTCCGGTTCTGATATCTGTATTTCGCTGAAAATCGTGAACGACAAACTCGTATTCTTCTAGTTTTTTAAAGATATGTTCGAGCGACTGAAAAACTAAACAATCTGTATCGATGTAAATAAACTTCTCGAAATCGCCATCAAATGCACAGTATTTTCTGTGCATGGTTAAAATTTCAACTTTTTTTCGATCGACTCCGGGAATCGGATAGTTGAGGTAGATTTCTTGAAACTTTTTAATGAAATTTTCCCACTTTTCGATGGAACGCCGATCTTCAAATAGCGATAATTGTGGTCGTCGTGCGACTTCCTGTCGAATTAAATCGAGACTGTCGTTAAAGGGAATAATACAAATTGGAATGTCTTTACTATAGTTGGCTTCGATGCTGTTGATTAAAGCTACAACTTGGTCGTAGACATTATCGTTGGCGAGGAGATAAATTCCTTTTTCGATAGTCATCTTACTTGAGGTTACTTACCACTCAAAAAATAAATTTACTTCGGAGAATTTTTATAGTTTAAAGCTAACGTTCGGTTCGCTTTTTTACTAATTTTTGTCGAAAAACTCAACGGTTCGTAGATTTCCCTAACTAACTGACTAACCCTCGCCGATGTTGATATTTTTTAGTCGTTTAAACTCGATTGTTTAATTTTTGGCGAACGAGACGTTGAGGTATCGATCGCAAGTGTCGCACATCTTTTTTAAAATGGCAATGGTTAAATCACTTAGAGTTACAGTTATCGCACAAATGACAAAACCCTGGGAAACGATTTCGCAGTTCGTCGCCATTCGATCGCCCTGGCTGACGCTGATTGGAGAACGATTGAAGGACGATCGCGATCGCCTCCTCGATTACTGGCGCGTTGAAAAAGCCGATTCTGCGGTCGTTGTCACCCTGCACCGCGATCGCTTCGCCCTCCCCAAACCCGTCTATCGTCCCGGTGTCGGAGAAATCACCCTCGACTTTCCCGGCGGGCGCGTTCCCACTGATACCGCCCCCATTGAAGTCGTTCCGGAGATTTTACAGCGGGAATTGGGAGTGGGAGAAGACCAGATCGATCGACTCCTCACGCTCAATTCCGAAGGTTGGCTGGTAAACAGTTCGTTTTCCAACCAAAAGCTGTTTGGCTTCGTCGCTGAAATTCGCGCTGACGCGCAACTTGACGATCGCCTTCTTTGGGAAACCCGTTATCAGGTAAACGAGACAAAGGAGATCGATCGCCTCCTCGAAGCGTTAACCTGTTTGCAATGTCGCGCCGTATTGTTGGAGTGGTTGAAACAGCGATCGATCTCGATCGATTAACGACATCGAGGTTCGACAGACCAGCGTATTAACGACGTAGCCGTGGGAATCGGCGACACTAACGTAACCGAACCATCCGGATTGTGACGCCAGCCTTGGGCTTCCACCAGGGGGAATTCCGAAAAACCCTCCTCGAAATCCTCTGTTCCCTCGTCAGTAAAATCGTCGGTAATTTCCTGCGTCGGTGAAGGATAGGGCTGGCGAATATCGTTCCAAAGCGGTTGACTCGATAACGCATCCCATGGATCGGGGGGTAAACCGCCGCGTCCGGTGACGACGAACTCGCTTCCGGCGTCCAACGCCATACAGCGATCGACCACCAATCCCGCAATCTCTAAGGGTTCCACGGGGAGCGTATCGAGTCCCTGACTGGCTTTAACATTCGGCGTTTCGATGTCCACGACGCCGCTAAAGGCCGCCCCCAAGTTCGAGCTGGCGGTAATATCGCTGTCGAAGGTGAGTCGATCGCGAAATTCCACCCCGAAAATCCCCTGGGCGGAAATCGAGACTCGGCCGCCGAATCCTTGCTGCGCCGTAGCCGTAATGTCGCTGTTCTCCAACGCCACCAGAGTCTCCGCGTCGATAAAAATATTACCGCCCGTGGCTTCCTCGAGGGCGTTGGTGGAAATGCGACTTCCACGGCGCAAGCGCAACTCTCGCACCGCAAGGTTAATATTCCCCAAGCCGCCGCGACTGTCGGCCCGAAACCGTGCGCCATCGCTCAAGATAACGCGATCGGCTCGAACTGACAGACTTCCCGCCGACCCTGTATCGATACTATCAACGGTCACTTCCGCTCGATCGCTCACTCGTAACACCGAGGTTTCAATATGCAAATTTCCCGCCGAACCCGCCCCCTCCGAGGCGCTAAAAATACCGCTGGGAACCTGCGTTCCCGAAGCATTACGGGCGAACAGATTCCGGGCTAATTCTACCAGCGGCGTACTTCCGCTCAAATCGATTTCCTCAGCTCGCACCCAAACATCGCCGCCGTCACCGCTGCCAAAGGTTCCCGCACTCAGTTGTCCCCCGTCCCGCAGGGTCAACCGGCCCGTTTCGACGATTAAATCTGCACCGGGCGCGTTTTCGAGGCTGTTCGTAAACAGTCCCGAGGGAACGGTTTCACTATCCTGTCCGGTAATTTCGATCGATTCTGTCGCCCGAACCGTCAAGGTTCCCGCCGCACTGGTGGGGGCGTCGCTGCGGGTTAACGTAGAAATCACGCCCCCCTCGATTAAGCGCAGCCGCGCTGTGTCAATGGTAATTTCACCGCCCCGTCCGGTGGCGTCAGCCCCCGCCCCAGTACTCAGAAGGCTTTTAAATACAACACCGGGCAAATCTTCCATGATGCTGCGCCCGAGTCCTCCCACTTCGACTAATTCTCGCGCCCGTACTTCGATATGTCCGGCGTCGCCTTCTCCCAGAGTCAGAGAGAGAATTTGTGCGCCGTTGGCTAAAAACAGTCGATCGACCTCGAATATCATCTCTCCGCCCCGTCCGGTAGCCGTCCCGAAACTGGTTCCCGACCAAAAGCTATTGCGCGTATCGACTTCAGAGGCGCGAACCGTCAGGGTTCCCGCGTTTCCCGACCCGAAGGTATCCGCTCCTAAAATCGAGGAATCCACCACCACCAAGCGATCGCTTTCTACGAGGATATCGCCACCGTCACCGCTGGCGTCGGGTCCCACAGTTGCAAAAAAACCGCTGGAAAATAGCCCGTCGCCGGAGAGTCCCCGCACGTCTATCAGTTCCGTGGTGGATAAAACTATTCCCCGTCCCGGTTCGTCTCCCAAGGTATCCGAGAGCAGGGTCGAACCGGATTCGAGAAACAGGCGGCGTCCGAAGACGAACAGTTCGCCTCCCCCTTCTCCGCTAACATCGACAGAGGTGGAGTTGCTAAGGCGCAAGTCGCCGTAACGGGTTTCGGCGTCCAGGGTGGTGCTGTCGAATTCCCAAGAACCCGTTTCGACGGCGGCCAGGACGATACGACCGTTGGGGGCGGTGAGGTTGGCACCGTCGAAGCTGAGGCGGGGACTGACGAGAACGATACTGTTTCTGGGGGAAACGGCGAATCCGTCGGGGCGGTTGTCTCGGGCGGTGGCGAGGTTTTCGTCGAAAAACAGGTTGTGGCCGGTTCCTGAAATTGAAATTTCTCCGGAATTCGCCCCCAGTTGCACGCCTGTGGGGACGCTGACGGTTAGCAGAGGCGAGGCGGTGTTGGGTTGGGCGGGAAATTCTGTTCCGTCGGCGAACAGCAATCGATCGCCTGTGGTTGCAAAAAACGACCCGCCGATGTTGAGGCGGGCGTTGGAACCGATGGAAATTCCGTTGGGATTGAGAAGGTAGAAGTTGGCGGTTCCCTCGGTGCGAAGGGTTCCGTCGATTTGGGAAGGGTGGCTTCCGGTGACGCGGGTGATGATATTGTCGATGGTGAGGGGATTTGAGAAATCGACGGTGGCGTTTTCGGGAACGTCGAATCGATCGAAACTATGGAAGAGGTTGTTTCCGGCTTGGGTTCCGCCTGTTACCTGCTGGATGCGTCCGTCGGTTTCGATGGTACTGGGAACGGGTAAGGTGCCGTCGGGAACCAGTTGGGCTAGGGTGGGCGGCGCAACGACGAACGCGAGGACACTTGGAACGGCAAGGTTGAGACAGCCATTCATTGAAATCATGTCTTTAACAGAGAGAAAACAGAGATTCGGGGTCGATGCTTTTGATGGTATCGTTCTCTCAAAGCCTTTTGGTAGCTGGTGAAATGGAGGGGCGATCGCGACGGCGGGGCGTGGTACTTTTGCTGCTTTGAGATATTTCACCCTTCTCGACGTTTCGAGCGATCGCCATTGGCGGTAAGCTAAACTCAATAGTATTTGACGGTTTGTCGAGGCTTTCTCATGTCCGATCGACTCAATTTTAGCGATATTGAACGCAACGCGACACCTCAATCAATCGAGCGGGGGAGAGAATATTACGAATGGGGTCAAGTTCAGTCGATCGTGCGACGGGGAAGCCTACTCCAAGCTTCTGTCATGGGGCAAAGCGAGCCGTGGTACGAGACGTTTTTGGACGTGGAACGTTGTGAAGGCGACTGTTCTTGTCCTTACGACTGGGGCGGCTGGTGCAAGCATATCGTCGCTTTGGCGTTGACCTATCTCAACGATTCCGAACAGATCGAAAACCGCTTCAGTTTAGACGAACTTATTGAGAGGTTGATTTAATTGAGTATCTCGTTGCACGCCATCCTTTTCTGATTGAGGATATCGAAACTTACGTCCGTGAAGAAGGAACGCTGTTTAACGATTTTGTTACCCAACTTCCGCCGCCGAAAGCAACTCTCGACGCGAAACCGTTTCGACAACAGATCGATCGCATGATTACTGAGGGCATCGACTGGATTGAAAGTGGGGAAAATTACTATGATGACGACAATCCCCTCGAAGCGGATGTTTTTCAGGTTATTCCGTCGATCGATACCTATCTCGATCGCAACGACGGTCACAATGCTATTGCAATTTTAGAGGTCGTCACGGATGTTTATTTCAAGCGTCGAGACGATTTGTATAATTACGGACTCGACTTGCTGGATTTTTGCGAAGAACTCGATCGATTGTGGGCGAAAGCATTGCTAATTGCTGACCTGGAAGAACCGAAAAAAATCGATTTAGAGGTTGTTTTTGCCTCGCAAGCTGAAATTTTTTCGAGTTTATTTTCTTTGCGCCGTCTGGCGTTAGAAAAGGGTTGGGAAGATGAGACGCTCCAACAGGTTTTAACGGGAGAGTTGCCGGAAAACTTTAACGAACCCTCTGATTTGGTTGGCATTCGCCTGGAACTTCTAAAACGCCAAAAACGCTTTGATGAGTATCTTAATTTATCTCGATATACGGGACGGATCGATTTATATTTTAAAGCCTTAATTTATCTCGATCGCTCCGATGAAGTTCTCGCACAAATCGACCTCATTCAAACTAAGCCAGACGCCTATATTATCGCCGAAGCTTTTGCCGAAAAGGAACAGCTTGAAGCTGCTCTAACTGTTGCCTTAAACGGTTTAAACATTCCATTTAGAGAGCTTATTACTGGGGAATATTTCGGTAGACATGCGATTGAAGACCGAGAGTATCAGAGTCGTTTGGAAATGTTGGCGTTTAACCTAAGCGAAGATTTGGATCGAGGAGACGTCGGGTTTTCCTCAAAAATCGAAGGGTTTAAAGCAGAACCCTCTTATCGTCAGTATTTACAAATTAAAGACGAAAGTGGCGAAGATTGGGAAAATCAGAAAATCGAGCTACTCGCGTCTTTCAAAGGAATGAATAGATGGCAATCTTTGTCCGATCGAATCCAAATTTATTTGTACGAACAGATGTTTGACAAAGCGATCGATCTCGTGAAAGAATGCTCTTACGAACAGCGAGATTTGATTCAACAAGTGATGGATGCTGTGTTGGAACATCGCACGAACTGGGTGTTAGAAGACGCTCGCAGTCGCGCAGAAGAGATACTCAATGTCAAACAGGCGAAAGCCTACCATTACGCTGTCGATTGGCTGAAATACGTCAAACGTGCCTACGAACAACTCGACAATTGGCAAGGTTGGCAATCTTACCGCGATGGTTTAATCCAAGAACACAATCGTAAGTATAAGTTTATGGGATTGTTTAACGAAGCCGATTTGTAGAAACTTCGTCGAATTTTTTTGGGTAGGTTGGGTGGAACGGAGTGGAACCCAACAGCCGCTCAATCGAGTCAGTCCGCTTGTATCTTTTTAAGATCCCCGACATCTCCAAGATACCAGGTATCTGGAGAGAAACACCTCGAGAGAAATGGAATTTTAACAAACGTGACGTTGAAATCGGGCTATTTCTGAAAAAAATTTCATTTCACAATACATATTTTTCTGTGTAAAGCAATACGAAACCCCAAAAAAGAGACAAAAATTTACAATAATGTAAATTCCTGCAACAAAAACGCCAGCGATCGCGTAGTATTTGATAATAGGTATTCTCAGCGATTCGTTTTCCGAAATTGGGAAGTTTCGGTTGTTTCGCACAGCCGATCGCCACTTCCTCTATTTTTTAAGAAAAAATTTCGGATATCGATCGAGGGCGAATTCATATCGCGTTTCGATCGATCGATCGTCTTTCGGTTAGTCTAAACCTGTTTGGGATTGCTATGTTACAAAGCGTTTTATTTGCCCTAACGCCGACGACGAGCGAGTGGAGTATCAGCATCGCCATCGTCATGGTCGTTTGCAACATTCTCGCCATTGCCATCGGAAAATACACCATCCAAAAGCCTAACGAAGGTCCGGCGATGCCGTCTCCGGAACTGTTCGGCGGATTCGGATTGCCCGCCGTTCTCGCCACCACCAGCTTCGGCCACATTCTCGGAGTGGGTGTAATTTTGGGCTTGCAAAGCTTCGGCGCTCTCTAAGCGCAAATTCTTCAAGTTTCGTCGCTTGACACAGCATTATCGAATTTTACCGAAATGCAACAGCGCGATCGATCCTCTCGTCGGAGAGGCGATCGCGCTTTTTTCGATCGATGCCGTGTCCCTACCGATTATGCGATCGCCAATCCCTTCTCCGCCAACCATTGCTCGTTATACAACCGAGACTGATAGCGCGAACCGCTGTCGCACAATACCGTCACGATGGTATGTCCGGGTCCGAGTTCCTTGGCTAACGCCACCGCTGCCCCAACGTTAATGCCCACAGAACCGCCCATAAACAAGCCGTCTTTCCGCAGCAGTTGGTAAATCACGCGAATCGCCTCCCCATCGTCGATTTGTACTGCGTCGTCAATGGGCGCCCCTTCCATGTTGGCTGTAATGCGGCTGTTTCCGATGCCTTCCGTCACCGAACTGCCTTCAGTGTTGATTTCCCCAGTTTTCACGTAACTATACAGCCCGCTTCCCATAGGATCGGCGACGACACATTTCACCTTGGGGTTTTTCTCCTTGAAAAACATGGCAGCCCCCGCGTAAGTGCCACCCGTTCCCGTCGCCGCCACCCAAGCGTCGATTTTGCCGTCCGTTTGCGCCCAAATTTCCGGCCCGGTGGTTTCGTAGTGGGCGCGACGGTTGGCGACATTATCGAACTGGTTAGCCCAAATAGCGTTATCCGTTTCCGCCGCCAGTCGCCCCGACAGCTTCACGTAATTGTTGGGATCGCGATAGGGAACCGCCGGAACGGGGCGCACCTCCGCCCCCAGAGTCCGCAGGGTATCCATTTTCTCCTGAGACTGGGTTTCGGGGATGATAATCACGCATTTATAGCCTTTGGCGTTGCAAATGTGGGTCAAGCCGATGCCTGTATTGCCCGCCGTTCCTTCAACCACCGTCCCGCCGGGTTTCAACAACCCTTTTTCTTCTGCATCTTGAATAATATAGAGTGCCGCCCGGTCTTTCACCGAACCGCCTGGATTGAGAAATTCTGCTTTTCCTAAAATTTCACAGCCCGTTTCTTCGCTAAAGCTGTTGAGGCGAATCAGAGGGGTGTTACCGACTGTTCCGACAAAGCCGTGTTTGATATCCATGGGTCGATCCGTTGCGTGTGCGTCGATCGAGCAGTGCCAGAAACCGTTCTAGACTGCTCGAGATTCGATTGGTCGTTCACTTGCCTAAGATTGATTGTATCGGGTTAGAGTTCGGGGCAAAAATACACGCGATTTGCGGCCATATCCAGTATCTTAAGAGAGCAAAGCCATTTGGATAGCGTCGATGAGGCTCAAGCGATCGACTCAGGTTCTTATTCCCCTCGCCGTGATTCTGGCGGGCGGATTGTGGTTGTACGATACAGTTATCGTCCCGCAGCAGGAGGAACGCCAAGCGCAACAGAACCGGGCGTTCTCTTTCGACCCGGAACAGGTGACGAACATCCAGGTGACGACTGAAGATTACACCATCGCCCTGACGCCTCTTGAAGAACCCGTCGAACTGCGATCGCCCGACGGCGAAGAGTTTACGATCGCCAATTGGGAATTTACCCCGTTGAAAGACGGCGAACCCCAGGGCGAAGGAACTCCCGCCACCGATGCTTACGTGACGTTTTTACTCGCCGCCCTCAAAAACGCCGAGGTCGATCGATCGATCGTCGTCAAAGCCGACGAAAAAGCCCAATACGGCCTGGATACGCCGTTCGCCACCGTGACCTTTACCCTCGAAAACGGTGAAACGCACCGTCTCCTCGTGGGAAATCGAGATTTTACCGGGAGTTTCGTCTACGCGATCGCCGATCCTGCCGCAAACGAAGGGGAATCGACCGTGTTGTTGTTACCCGTCAATATCGAAAATGCGGTCGATCGTACCCTAGAAGACTGGAAAGCCGAACCGCCGCCAAATTCCAGCGACAGCGAGGAAGGACAACTCGAACCGCCCCCGACGCCCCAACCTTCAGAAGGAGAAACCACACCAGAAGCCACCCCCACACCGGAAGCCACGGAAACCGAAGCCGAAACCCCTTCCGAACCCGAAGCCACAGAAACCGAAGCCACGGAAACCGAAGCCGAAACCCCTTCCGAACCCGAAGCCACAGAAACCGAAACTGACGCAGAACCCACCGAAGAACAACCCGTATCTGACACCGCTCCCCCAGCCGAAACCAACTCAGAAACCCCGTAAACTCCAGCAGCAAAATGCCCGTTTTACGGGAAGTTCTGGAGGTTTCTCAACCCAAACCCCTGCCGCGACGCCATGATAAAACCCCTCGCCACCCTTCTATCTAGCGTTCTTCTCCCTCTCTCCCCATCTCCCCATCTCCCCATCTCCCTCTCTCCCCCCTCTGTTCTCAGCGACATCGAAAAAACGGGAGAACTGCGAATTGGGATTCAAGACGACGCGATTCCCTTCGGCTACCGCGACAGCAATCGCAACCTTCGGGGATACTGTCTCGCCTTCGCCGAACTCTTGCAGAACGAAGTGCGCGATCGCCTAGATTCCTCGGTTCTCCCTATTATCAAACTGATTCCCAGCAGTCCGTCTACCCGTTTTGACTTAATTCGCAGCGGCCGCATCCATATTGAATGCGGTCCGAATACCATTCGCGACGATATCGAAGGCGTCACTTTTTCTCGTCCCTTTTTCTTAACGGGATTGCGGTTGCTGGTTCGTCAAAACGCCCGCGATCGATTTGAAAATAGAGAAAGTTGGGACGGATTGACGATCGGCGTCGTGGCCGATACGCTTGCCGAGGAAATGCTAGTCGATCGCTATCCCGATGCAGATTTGGTAAGGTTTCGGGGTAGCGTTGCCACAGCCCAGGGTGTTACAGCGTTACAGGGAAGTCTCGACGGTTTCATCGAAGATGAGGTGTTGCTGTTAGGGGAAATGGTGAAGTTGCAACTCTCTTTATCTGAATATTCGTTTTTTCCCGAAGATCCTCTCACCTGCGAACTCTACGGTATGGTGTTACCGGACAACGACCCAGAATGGAGAGCGTTCGTTAACCAGCTTATTGCGAGCGATCGCGCCGATAACCTCTTACGCACCTGGTTTCGCGATGTTGCCGATTACATCCTTCCCACCATCGATTATTGTCGCGAGGAAAGACGAATTAATTGATAATTGATAGGGAACGGGGAAGAGCGACAATCTGAAATTCTCTCATCATCCCATCATCTCATCATCCCCTCACCCCCTCACCTCACTTCGAGGCGACACCGCAATATTGATTGATTTGTACAGCCAGTTCGTCTACGTATCGCGCCGCTTGGTGGGCTTGGGCGCCGGCGGCTTTGACGTCGGCTTGGGCTTGGCGGACGCTTTGACGCCCGCTTTCGTTTTTGGGGGCGGTTTCGGCGGTGTTTAATGCCGTTCCCATTTGACGGTAGGCGTCGCTGAGTTCTCGGTAGGCTTGGGCGAAACGCTGTCGCTGTTGGGTGAGGGTTTCGTCGGTGAGTTCGATCGCTCTTAACTCGGTGGCGACGGTGGCTAAGTCGTCGGCGAGGTGGCTGAGGGCGGCGGCGTCTTGCCCTTGAAAGGCGATGGCTTTGGCGTATCCTTGGTTGACGCGATCGACCAATTGGGTGCATTGGGCGATTTTACGTTGGTTCGCCTGGTAGCGACTCAGGGCAACGCCACCCCCGGCACTCATCGCCAACAGAGTCGCGATCGCGATGATGTGGGGAATTCGATTTCGTCTCGGGGAGCGTCGCATCGTCGATTTTTTCCTCAATCTTCAGGAATTTTATCATCGACGTCGGATGGGTCGATCGTAACGATTCGGTAACCTCCGATACGGTTAAATCTCGAAAATGATATATTAAAAATTGAGTCTATAAACTATACCGTTAAAATTTTCTGTTTGCCATGAACAAAGTTACTCGAAAAGCCGTCAAAGAAGCGGCTGAAGCTCACCGCACGGCGATGATGCAAACGTTGCAGCGTCGCATGGAAGTCGCACGCGCCAACGGTGACGACCAACTTCTTCGTCAACTTGAAGCGGAAGCTAACTATCTTCGCTAAGCGATCGATTTTTCTCGATCGAATTTTATTAAATTGGCAAAATCTGCATAAAACCCCGGTTTCTCGCAAAAATCGGGGTTTTATAGGGAATCTCAACCAATCGTTTCTATTCTTTCTGCCATTCCCTCTCTGTGTCCTCTGTGTCTGGCGTGGTGAAGACTTCAGCCGTTCCGCCCTGGGATACCCCAAAACCTTAATGCCCCATGCATACACATTTTTATTTTTTTGTCAAGTTATTTTTACAATTCGTCAAACTCTTCGCAAAGATCCTGTAAATTTTGATGTTGTCGGCGTCGGGAGACGCGGCGATATTTTTTCGAGGCGAGTTTGGGTTCGTAATAGCGGCGTCCGTCTCGGGTGGTTTTCACCTTCAACGTCGATTCTCGATCGCCGAGTTGTAGCAACGCTTCTTGACGGGCGATGGCTTCTTCGAGAAAGTTGAGATAGTGTTCGTACCGTTCCCAATCTCCCCGAACCGCGCAGTTGGGTTCTTCACGGTGCAAACAGTCGCTAAACTGACAGCGATCGGAATCTAACCGCTGTCGGATTTCGGGAAAACACTGTCCCAATTCGGCGGGAGTACAGTCGAATTCCGGTTGGTTGAAACCGGGAGTATCCGCCAGCAAGCCGCCGCTGGGTAACTCGAACAGTTCCACGTGACGGGTGGTGTGGCGTCCGCGTCCCAGTTTTCCCGAGACGCGAGCCACTCGTAAGTTAGCTGAGGGAATCAGGCGGTTGATGGTGCTAGATTTTCCGACCCCCGAGGGTCCGGCCAAAATGGTAATGCGATCGCGCAGGTGGTGTTGGAGTTCTTCGAGTCCCGCCCCGGTTAAAACGCTCATAAAGTGAGGGTTGTAACCCCAGTTTTGCAGTCGATCGCGCCACTGGTGGCGTTCGGCGTCCGTCACCAAATCGCTTTTGTTGAGACATAATTCCACCTCGAGTTGTGTGGATTCGGCTTTGACAAGAAAGCGACTGAGTTGGAGCGGATCGAGGCTGGGTTCTTCAATGGCGAACACCAGCAACACGCAATCGGCGTTGGCGACGGGAGGTCGATCGAGTTCGGTGCGTCGGGGTAAGACCTCAGCGATGGCGCCCCGTTCTCCTTCCCAATCTGGCTCTTCCACCGTCACGCGATCGCCCACCATCACCTGCTGGCCGATTTTCTTCAACCGCGTGCGGCGGGTACAGAGCAGCGACGGTTTCGGCCAGTTTCCCTCCGGGTCTAACTGAACCTGGTAGAAGTTCGCCTGGGTGGCGAGAACCGTTCCCACGGGGAGCGTTTCGGAAACAGCCGAGGAAGTCACAGAGGGATGGCTCATGCTGCGGGACGACGGACGTACAGTACGAAAAATTCCGATCGATCGTCGATTTCTTCGACAGTATATCCCGCCACCGTCAGGCTTTCGGGAACCTGTTCGATGGGTTCGCCGGGGTCGAGCCAGACTTCGAGAAGCTGACCCGGTTCCATCTGTTGCAAGCGCAGTTTCGTCCGCACGAAGTTAATGGGACAGGGCGTTCCCCGCAAGTCCATTTTGGCATCGGGGGTGAACGTCGCAGGCTGGCTCACTTGAACAGTCCTCCTAAAAACCCTTCTACGCCGCCTTTTCCGAATCGATCGCCGCGAATTTTCGCCAATTTTTCTAACAATTCTCGCTCTTCGGCGCTGACTTTGGTCGGAATTTCCACGTTGACCGTCAAAATACAATCCCCGCGACTGACGGGATTTCCCAACCGAGGCACCCCTTGTTCTTCGAGGACGATTTGGTGTCCCGGTTGGGTACCGGGGGGAATCGTCACTTCTTCCGTTTTACCGTCTACGGTCTCGAAGGGAATTTTACAGCCGAGAATTGCCTGTAAGTAGCTGATATTAATTTCCGAGAGGATATTGATGCCGTCCCGTTGGAATTTCGCATCTTCGTTCACGAACAGGTAAACGTACAAATCTCCCGGCGGACCGTTACGTTTTCCGGCGTCGCCTTCCGATTGCACCCGCAGGCGAGTGCCGTTATCGACCCCGGCGGGAATGGTAATTTTCAGCTTTTTGGTGACTTGTTTTTGTCCTTTTCCGGCGCAGGTTCCACATTTTTCTTCGATGACCTGACCGCTACCGTTACAAGTCGGACAGACGGAAACTTGAGTAAAGCTGCCGAAGGGGGTGCGGGTGGCGCGGCGTACCTGTCCCGAACCGCCGCAGGTGCCGCAGGTACTCGGCCGCGTTCCCGGTTTGGCGCCGGTTCCGTTACAGGTTTCGCAGGTTTCCAAGTGACCGATGCGAATTTCTTTTTCGCCTCCGAATACTGCTTCGCGGAAGTCCAGTTTCAAATCAAGGCGCAAGTCGTCGCCCCGCGTCGGTCCGCTACGGCGACGGGTTTGGGCGGCACCGCCGAAACCGCTGAAAAAGGTCTCGAAAATATCGGCAAACCCACCGGAAAAGTCAGAAAAGTCAGAAAAGCCGCTGGCGCCAGCCGCTCCAGAACTGACGCCGGCTTCGCCGAATCGATCGTAACGAGTACGCAGTTCGGGATCTGACAGCACTTCGTAAGCGCGGTTGATTTCTTTAAACCGTTCTTCGGCCCCGTCCTCCTTGTTGACGTCGGGGTGGTATTTCCGAGCGAGTCGCCGGAAGGCTCGCTTGATTTCGTCTTTATCGGCGCTGCGAGAAACACCGAGCAGTTCGTAATAATCGACAGCCATAACGCGCTATTTACTGTTTGGGGGTTGAGATTGCGAATTGAGATAGGACAACGGGGAAGTCGAGAAATCGCCCGCTCGTCAAGCCGGGCGACAAAAATCCAGGCCAGCCCTTAGAAAAATGGGTTTTCCGGATCGGTTTCCGTAGAGGGCGACGAGTCTGGGGTCGAAACCTCGAAGGGATTGTCCCCGGCTGCCTCCTCTGAAGGCGGCGCGGCCTCCCTACCCGGGCTTGGGGGTGGCGTTGAGGGCTTCCGAGGGGGTTGTTTTTTGGGGGAAGCCGACGATTTGGGCTTCCGAGGAGGTTCTTGGGCGGCTGGTTTGACCGCTTGGGACGATTTGTCTTCAGAGAGCAAGGCTTCGAGATCTTTGAGTTCTTTATCTAAGTCTAAACTGAGTTCGTCCTCGAGGGTCTTGGCGGAGGCGTCTGAGTCCGACAAGGCCGTTCCAGCCCCTTGTTTCGACTCGAGGGACTCTAATTCTTGAGGGGGCGGCAGAGGGGTCTCTGCGTCTTCGATGCCTTCTTCTGGCGGGGCTTCCCCTTGATACACCGCCGAGCCGATGGCGAACAGAGTTTTTTGGAAGGCCGCCAGTCGAGAGCGAATCTCTTCGAGATCGGGTTGTTTTTCTTCGAGGGATTCTCGCAGGCGGTGGGCGGTTTCGGTCACTTCCAACTTCAGGCGATCGCTAATGAGGTCGGCGTTGTGTTTGAGGGTATCTTCGTAGTTGTAAAACAGGGCGTCGGCTTGGTTGCGCAGTTCGGCTAAAGCCCGGAGTTCTTCGTCCCGTTCGGCGTTGACTTCCGCCTCTTGCCGCATCTGCTCGATTTCGTCTTGGCTCAAGCCGCCGGTATTGGTAATTTTGATGCTTTGAGCGCGGCCGGTTCCCTTGTCTCGCGCGGAAACGTTGAGGATACCGTTGGCGTCGATTTCAAAGCTGACTTCGATTTGAGGGATGCCGCGCGGGGCGGGGGGAATTCCCATCAGGATAAATTTCCCGAGGCTCTTGTTGTCTTTGGCCATCGCCCGTTCTCCTTGTAGGGCGTGGACTTCGACGGAGGTTTGGCCGTCGGTAGCCGTCGAGAACATTTGAGATTTGCTGGTGGGGATGGTGGTGTTGCGCTCGATAATTTTGGTGAAGACTTCCCCGAGGGTTTCGATGCCCAAGGACAGGGGGGTGACGTCGAGTAACAGCACGTCTTGCACTTCTCCGCCGAGGACGCCGGCTTGAATAGCGGCACCCATGGCGATCGCTTCGTCGGGGTTCACCGAGCGATCGGGGTCTCGTCCGCCGAAGTACTCGCCGATGGCCGCTTGTACGGCAGGCATCCGCGTCGAACCGCCCACGAGAACGATTCGATCGATCTCTTCGGGGGCGATGTTGGCGTCTTCCATGGCGCGATTGACCGGCTCGATGGTGCTTTCTACCAAAGACTGCACCAATTCTTCAAACTGAGTGCGGGTCAGTTCGACTTCGAGGTGTTTCGGACCGGTTTCGTCGGCGGTAATAAAGGGTAAGTTGACGGCCGTTTTGGTGACGGAGGACAGCTCGATTTTAGCTTTTTCGGCCGCTTCCCGCACCCGCTGCATGGCCATTTTGTCACCGGAGAGATCGATGTTGCTCTGGGCGCGAAACTGTTCTACGAGCCAGCGCACCACCGCACTATCGAAGTCGTCGCCGCCGAGGTGGTTGTTTCCGGCGGTGGCTTTGACCTCGAACACGCCGTCTCCGAGCTGTAAAATCGAGACGTCGAAGGTGCCGCCGCCGAGGTCGAATACGAGAACCGTTCGATCGCCGTCTTGTTTGTCGAGACCGTAGGCTAAGGCGGCGGCTGTCGGTTCGTTAATAATCCGCAGGACTTCCAACCCGGCGATGGTTCCGGCGTCTTTCGTCGCTTGACGTTGACCGTCTGTGAAATACGCCGGAACCGTAATCACCGCTTGATAGACCGGTTCGCCGAGATAGGCTTCGGCGTCCTGCTTAAGCTTTTGCAGGATCGTCGCCGAAATTTCCTGGGGCGTGTGGTGGCGATCGCGGATGTTCACGTCCACCGTGTTGTCTCGTCCGAGGACGCAGTTATAGGGAACGCGCGATCGCTCTTCTTCGGTCTCTTCCCAACGACGACCGATAAACCGCTTGATGCTGTAAACGGTATTTTCAGCGTTCGTCACGGCCTGGCGCTTGGCCAGTTGTCCGACGAGGCGATCGCCGGATTTCGCGAACCCGACCATGCTCGGCGTCGTTCGTCCGCCTTCCGAGTTGGGAATGACGACGGGTTTACCGCCTTCTAACACGGCAACACAACTGTTCGTCGTCCCGAGGTCGATACCGATAACTTTTCCCATATCCCTTGGTGCGGCTGTGAACGTGAAGAGTTTCAAATGAGGCGATCGCGGTGGCGGGGTTTACCTTCGAGCCAGAGCCGCCAGACTCCAACCCCTCCCGCGATCGACTGCTGCGACGCCCGCTCTCGCCTTCTTGGCGCGATCGTTTCGACGAAAAAGCTTTAGGCGTCCGATTCGTCGGATTCCGCCTCTTCTGAGCTTACCACGGGTTCCGGGGGAGCTGCCACTTTGACCATCGCGTGACGCAGGACGCGATCGCCGAGGGTGTAACCCCGCATCAGTTCCCCGATGACGGTTCCTTCGGGGTGTTCGTCGCTGGGTTCGCGCATGACGGCTTCGTGTAAGTTGGGGTCGAACTCTTCCCCTTCCGGCCGCATCGGCGCGACTCCCAAGCGTTTCAAGCAATCCACCATCAGCTTGTACACGCTTTGATAGCTTTTATGGATGTTCGTTTCGCCGTCCGTTTGAGGTTTGATTTGCGTGCGCGCGCGCTCGAAGTTGTCCACCACGGGCAGCAGTTCTTGGAGAACTTCGCATTTAGCCCGTTCTTCGAGGGCTTGTCTTTCTTTTTCCGTGCGCTTGCGGAAATTATCGAAATCCGCCTGCAATCTCACGTACTGAGATTTCATCTCTTCGAGTTGTGCCGAGGCCGCTTCGGCTGTCGCCTTCAGGGTTTCGAGGGTCGTCGCCACATCTTCAGCGGCTTCCCGTTCCCGAGCTTCGCGAGCAGCGGCTTCCGCTTCGACTGCCGTCGGATCGAGGTCTTCTCCTGCGGGCGTTTCCGATTCCCCTTCGGCGGCGGACGCGTGTTCGGGTTCGATAGCTTCGGCGGCCGCGTCGGTGTTCTGGGCTTCAACTGCCGTATCGGAACGCTCTTCGGCGGTGGCTTGGCGCTCGTTCTCGAACTGCTTTTCTTCGTCCATGTCTGACTTCCCTTTGCAAAATTCCAACGCTTACGGTTTGACTCGAAGTCGTCCGCATCGAGCGAACGCCTTCGAGGGGCGACCGTCGAAACAGACTTCGACGGAATCTCTGACGCCGCCGCCGCTTTACCGACGACGCGATCGCCCCAGTTGCCCCAACCGGATGGTTCGAGGCGGGTCGCATTCTGCCACCACGACGCCTTTCGGACTCGACGGGCGATCGAGGGACTTCAAAGGATCTCGAACCGTTCCGCGAGTCGGGGCGATCTTCCCCGTCGAGTTGCCCCCGTCACGAGTGTTTGGAGGCGCAAGGCCGATCCCGACGGGTGGCGGTCTCGAACGACACTTTAGCGGGTCGGAGGCCGGCGACATCGAGGCCATATCGATATCGATCTAGAAGGCTCGCCACCTCTTTGAGAAATCTTAACATGGGCAGCTAGAGGGGGGACAGGACAGTGAAGCTTACAGAGACAAGGGTGAGGTCGGTCAAGCCTTCACAGATGCCGTTCCCGCAATGGCTAGGTCGAGTACGTTAGACTTGTCAAGTAGTGGTGTTTTCCCCGAGCCGAATCGAACTGACACGACTACTCTCCTCCCTCGCAACTTGACGCTAGACATTCACCATGACTAATCTCTCATCTGGCGCATCCAAAGCTCGGCGTGCGTTAGTCGTTCAGACGAATTTTTCGCCCTTTGGAAACAAGCTGGTTCAAGCGGGTCACGTCAGCCCGGATCAAATGACTCAGGCACAGGAAGAAAGCCGTAACAAGGGTCTGCCGTTAATCGAAGCCATCGAAGGGATTACTGGCAAACCCCTGCCGCCTGAATTTATTCTTCAGTACAAACGCCAGCAACTCTTTGAACTGAAAATCCTTTACGGCGTCGAATCCTTCGATCCGGAAACGGCGGAAATCTCCCCCGGACAAATCAAACGTTTGCTGGAAATGGTCTCGGTCGATAGCTGTCGTCGCTACCGTTTCGTCCCTCTAACTTTGCAAGAAAAAACGTTAGTGGTGGCGATGGTCGATCCCGATAACCTCGAAGCTCAAGACGAACTCCGCCGCATTTTGCGATCGCAAGACTTCCAGCTTCAACGGCGTGCCATTACCTTCGACGATTACCAACAACTGATTTCGCGCTATCTCGACGAACAGGTTAAAAAAGAAGCGGAAAACCAGCGACGGGAACAGGAAGAGAAAAACGCCATCAGCCTCACGGATATTAACGAATTGGCTGGAGGTGAGGACGACCTCGAGGAAGCCCCCGAGGAACATCAAGAACTCGATGCCGAACCGGACACGGAAGATAAAAGTGTCATTAGCCTTGTCAACAAAATTCTCCGCAAAGCCCTGACGGACGCGGTTTCGGACATTCACGTGGAACCTCAAGAGGAATACCTTCGCATTCGTATGCGGAAAGACGGGGTGTTGCACGAGCCGTTCCCTCGCCTGCCGAAAGCTATCGTTCCGGCAGTCACGTCTCGTTTCAAAATTATTGCGGACTTGGACATTGCCGAACGCCGCCAAGCCCAGGACGGACGGATTCGGCGGATGTTCCAAGGTCGTGCGGTGGACTTCCGGGTGAACTCCCTCCCGACGCGCTACGGCGAAAAAATCGTCCTGCGGATTCTGGATAACTCGTCGACGCAACTGGGACTCGACAAGCTCATCACCGATGCCGAAACGTTGCAAAAAGTCCGAGACGTGGCCAGTCGTCCGTTCGGGTTGATTCTGGTGACGGGTCCGACGGGTTCGGGTAAATCGACGACGTTGTACTCGATTTTGGCCGAACGCAACGATCCGGGGGTCAATATCAGTACGGCGGAAGACCCCATTGAGTACGCTCTCGAAGGCATCAGTCAATGTCAGGTGATTCGGGAAAAAGATTTGACGTTCGCCAACATTCTGCGGGCGTTCTTGCGACAAGACCCGGACATCATTCTGGTGGGTGAGACGCGAGATAAGGAAACGGCGAAAACGGCGATCGAAGCGGCGTTAACGGGACACTTGGTCTTGACGACGCTGCACACGAACGACGCCGCTGGCGCGATCGCCCGTCTCGACGAGATGGGAGTCGAACCGTTCATGGTCTCCGGGGCGTTGCTGGGGGTGCTGGCGCAACGTTTGATGCGCCGCGTTTGTAGCGAGTGCCGCATTCCTTATACGCCGACCCGGGAAGAACTGGCTCGTTACGGGATGTCGTCGTCGGGTCAGGTGGACGCGACGTTCTATAAAGCCAATACGATTCCACCGGGCGATCGCAAGGAACTTCTCGAAAACGGCGAACTCTGTCCGAAATGTAACGGTGTTGGCTATAAAGGCCGGGTCGGGGTTTACGAGTTCCTGCAAACGACGGAGGAACTGGCGGTTTTGATTAACGAAGGCGCTCCTACCGAACGGATTAAGGAGAAAGCGGTGGAACAGGGGATGAAAACCCTGCTGGCCTACAGTCTCAATTTGGTGCAACAGGGTTTCACGACGTTTGAGGAGGTCGATCGGGTTACGTTTACGGATTCGGGGTTGGAAGCGGAACTCAAAGCCAAACGCAAGAGTTCGCTCACTTGCAATACTTGCAGGGCGGGGTTAGATCCTGAATGGATGGATTGTCCGTACTGCATGACGCCGCGCTTCCAAGATTAAGGCCAAAGATAGTCCGACTCACTTGCAAAATTGCTCTTTGGGACGGTTCGGGTTACTCAGCGTCTCGCTAATCGCTTCACACTCTCACTAGGAGAGGATGTCAATCAGGTGGCGCTGGATTACACGATCGAAAAGGTCAAGGAGTCCCCGATCGATCCGGGTTCCCCCGAGATTCGATCGAGAGTGCGGTTCTTCTTCCCTCGGGGGAAACTCGCTCTTCAGCCTCAGTCGGGAAAGTCTCTCTTGTCCCGAGGGTAAAATAGAAGCAAAAATTCGGCTGTTGGAACATCCCGTCGCTCAGCGTTTTACAACAGCCTCAAATCCGAAATAGGAGGAATCAAGTCACATGGCGCTAGACTACATGATCGAGGACGTAATGGAGTCGTTGATCGAACAGGGTGGCTCCGATATGCACATTCAGGCAGGAGCGCCGATCTTTTTCCGCATTAGCGGCAAACTGACCCCTCAGCCCCAGTTTGGCGAGTCCCTGGCGCCGGACGAATGCCAGCGCCTCATTTTCAGTATGCTCAACAACAACCAGCGGAAAGATTTGGAGCAGAACTGGGAACTCGACTGCGCCTATGGGGTGAAGGGACTGTCCCGATTCCGGGTCAACGTTTATCGCGAACGGGGCTGTTTTGCTGCCTGTTTGCGGGCGCTGGCGTCCTCTATCCCGAACTTTGAGAAGTTGGGCGTTCCGGAAATCATGCGGGAAATGGCCATGCGCCCTCGCGGTATGGTTTTGGTGACAGGACAAACCGGATCGGGTAAAACGACGACCATGGCGGCGATTCTGGATTTGATCAACCGCACGCGATCGGAACATATTCTCACGGTCGAAGACCCCATCGAGTACGTTTTTCCCAATATTAAAAGTCTGTTTCACCAACGGCAGAAAGGGGAAGATACGAAGAGTTTCGGCAACGCGCTGAAAGCGGCTCTGCGGGAAGACCCCGATATCATTCTGGTGGGGGAAATGCGCGACCTCGAAACGATTTCGCTGGCCATTTCTGCTGCTGAAACGGGTCACTTGGTCTTTGGTACCTTGCACACGAACTCGGCAGCGGCCACCATCGACCGGATGCTCGATGTGTTCCCCCCTATTCAACAGCCCCAAATTCGGGCGCAGATGGCAGGGTCTTTGGTGGGCGTCTGTTCGCAAAACCTGCTGCGAAAAGTCGGCGGCGGACGCTGTGCGGCTCAGGAAATTATGGTCAACACCCCCGCGATCGGTAACTTGATTCGCGAGGGAAAAACGACCCAAATCTATTCGTCGATTCAAATGGGTGCGAAAGTCGGGATGCAGACGATGGAAATGTGCTTGGCTCGGCTGGTGAACGAAGGTAAGGTGACTTACGAGGAAGCGATGTCGAAAAGCTCGAAGGTTGATGAGTTAGATCGCCTCGTCGATCCTCGGGTGAAAGCTGGCGGCGCTCCGGCGGCTCAGGGAGCGAAGAAAACGAAAGCCAAGCGTTAAGTTGGTTTGGCGGCGCAGTCTGCGCCGCCTCTGTATGGTGAGTTTTTAGGAACCGAACTATGGTAAATCCCACAGCAACCAGCACTAAAAAAGAGCCTGAGAAGGGGTTTGATATCAACGAATTCGGGGAGAAGATATCCGCCGCTATTACTAGCGTGACGGTAAAGGATAAGGCTATCTTTTCTCGTCAGTTCGCTGCGATGTTTAACGCCGGGGTCGGGATGTTGCGCTGTTTGAGCGTGTTGACGGAGCAGTGCGGCAACCCTAAACTCAAAAAAGCCCTGGTGCAAATTCGCGATGAGGTGGAACAGGGCGGCAGCCTCGCGGAAGCGATGGGCAAACACCCCGGTTGTTTTGACAAGCTTTATGTGAGTATGGTGGCGGCGGGGGAAGTCGGGGGGGTTCTCGATGAGGTTCTTAACCGTCTGGCAATTCTGTTGGAAAAGTCGGCGAAACTCCAAAACGAGTTGAAATCGGCTATGTCTTATCCGCAAACGGTGGGAGGGATCGCCGTTATCATCTTTTTGGGGATGACGATTTTTTTGCTGCCGACGTTTACGGGCATTTTCGACCAACTTGATGCTCAACTGCCTGCGTTTACTCAGATGATGATGAACGTGAGTTTCTTTTTGCGCGGTCCGACGCTTCCAGCGGATGTTCCAGATGCGGAAAGTTGGCTCGAAGAGCGCAATTATTACATTATTATGTTCGTCGGCGTTCTGATCGGGATTGCGGTGGCGATTCAAGCCTATTACAAAACCCCCGCTGGACGCTTCCAAATTGATGGATTAATTCTGAAAGCTCCGATTTTTGGGGAGTTGGTGGAAAAGTCGGCGGTGGCGAGTTTCTGTAATGTTTTCGGTACGTTAACTCGTTCTGGTGTTCCGATTCTGAACGCGATGGAAATTGTTCGGGATACGGCGGGGAATGAGGTTATTGCTGATGCGATCGATTATGCTAAGGATCAGATTCAGGAAGGGGGCAGTATTAGTGAGGCGTTCCGAGAACGGGGCGTGATGCCTGCTTTGGCGGTTCAGATGATGTCCATCGGTGAGGAAACGGGGGAACTCGATAAAATGCTCGTGAAAGTGGGGGCGTTTTATGAGGACGAGGTGGAACAGGCGATTAAGGGTCTTACGTCGATGCTCGAACCGCTGATGATTGTGGTCATTGGGGGGATGGTGGGGTCGATCCTGCTGTCGATGTATTTGCCGATGTTCGCTGTGATGGAGCAAATCGGTTAGTTTCTAGGTTGGGCTTGGAAAAGCCTTCGAGTTGCGAGAACGAGGTGTTCTAGAACACCTCGTTTTTTTTGGGGTTGTTTTTTATAACGAACGTTCGATATAATAAGAACGAGAGGAATCCAACCTCGATCGAACCTGCCTAGGCATTACGTATAAACCCTATTTTTAAAATAAATTAAGTTATTTAAGGGAAAATATCGCCATTAAAAACCAAATTTATCGACATAAAACTACGTAACTCTCGATATCTCATTTTTACTAGACTTTTATTTTTTGAGGCGCGATATATTGACAAAAAACTAAAAATGTGGTAGAAGCGCCCAAAAATCTTCGAGTCGCTCAAGGATCGATCGAAGCCTTGCAGAACCGTCACGACAAAGGGTCAAACCATGCCAAAAATCGTCGATCGCGAAGAGTATCGAAAAGAAATCCTGCTTCAGAGCTTTGAGTTATTCGCTCGCAAAGGCTACGAAGCGGTCACGATGCGGGAAATCGCCACGGCGTCCGGGGTAACGACGGGAACGCTGTATCACTACTTTCCCAACAAAAAAGCCCTGTTCGAGAAATTGGTAGAACTTCTGTGTGAAGAGGATTTGGCGATTTATCGAAGCAGTTTGAGAGGCGATACTGCGTTGGAAGGTCGTATCGAACACGCCTTTGACATCGTGGAACAGAACGAAGACTTTTATTTAAAAATGCTGTTCGTGGTGGTGGATTTTTACCGACAGCAGAACACCGAAGGCGTCGCCAACGACGAAGCGATCGCCACCATCGCCGAACGCTGGAAAGCCGAAGCTGTGGAACTGACCGGAATTCGCGATCGCCGATTCCTCAGTTTTCTGATGTGCTTCCTCAACGGCTTGCTTCTCCAACGGATGTTGGAAGGGGACAAGCTGTCTTACCGGGAACAGTACGACATCTTTCGTCAAATGTTCGTCAGCTATCTCGAGTCCAACTCAGACTTAAATCACAACTGGTCTCTCTAGAGCATTTTTCTGATGACTGCGCGATTTGTCCCTAAGACTCCCCTACGCCGCAGCGCGATCGCCGCTGTCGCCATCGCCATTATTGTCGGATTTGCGGCGGGTCAGTCCGTCAAGCCACTACAGCAATGGCTGAACTCCGCCGACACGGAAAGCGTTCCCAGGGAAGCGATCAATCCCCAACCCCGCCCCGTTACCGCTCTGGGGCGACTGGTTCCCCAAGGGGAAGTATTGCGGTTGTCCGCCCCAGTTTCCGTCGAAGACGTCAGAATCGATCGCCTCACCGTCGAAGAAGGGGATTCCGTCAGTGCGGGTGAAGTGGTGGCGGTGTTAGACAACCTCGATCGACGTACCGCCGATCTCGAACTGGCGAAAACGAGAGTCGAGGCGGCGCGATCGCGACTGGCGCAAGTGGAAGCGGGGGCGAAAACTGGAGATATCGAGGCGCAAGCGGCGCGGTTCGATCGCGTCAGAGCCGAACTCGAAGGTCAAATCGCCAGCCAACAGGCGCGTTTGGCGGAACTCGAAGCCCGTCGTCGCGGGGAACTGGCCGAACAAACTGCGACGATCGATCGTATCGAAGCCGAAGTGCGCTACGCCGAAACTGAATGTCGGCGGTATAACGCCCTCTATCGCGATGGGGCGGTATCTGCATCCGATCGCGATCGACTCTGTTTGAACGCCGCCACCGCCCAAGAACGGCTCAGCGAAGCCGTTGCGACGCGCGATCGCATTCTGACGACACGAGACGCCGAAATTCGCCAAGCCAACGCCGAACTCGATCGCACCACCACCACATTGCAACGACAAATCGAAGAAAACCGGGCCCAGTTGAACGCCGTGGCGGAAGTGCGCCCTGTGGACCTGCGTACCGCCGAAACGGAAGTCCGCCTCGCTGAAGCCGCCGTGCGCCAAGCGGAAGCGGATTTAGAACAGTCCTTCGTGCGATCGCCCGTTGGGGGTCAAGTCTTGAAAATCCACGCCAGAACCGGGGAAGTCGTGGGCGATGCGGGAATTCTGGAAGTGGGACATACCCAGACGATGGAAGCGATCGCCGAAGTGTACGAAACGGACATCGGACGAGTGAAATTGGGACAAACCGCGACGATAACCAGTCCGGTATTTGACGGCGAACTGGAGGGGGAAGTGGTGCGTCTGGGAACGCAAGTGAGCCGTCAAGAGATTTTCAGCACTCAACCGGGTTCCGATGTCGATCGTCGCGTGGTTGAAGTGCGAATTCGCCTGACTCCCGAAGCCAGCGATCGCGTCCGCGATTTAACCCATCTCCAAGTTCGCGTTTCCATCGCGGTGAGGGGATGAGGGGATGAGGGGATGAGGGGATGAGGGGATGAGGGGATGAACTAAGTACAGGACAAAAAAGCTGAAAGCCTGAGCTTAAGCGGGATAGAGCAACA